>NZ_JBFBGK010000025.1:0-79422 GCF_040684615.1 Streptomyces sp. NPDC089919 | reverse complement strand
GCGCCTGGCGCTTCATCCTGACCGTGACGACCGGCTCGATCTCGCCCGGGTCCTTCCAGGTCTCCGAAACCGGTGGGCGGCTGCCCCCGGAGCCCCCGGCCCCGCCGCTCCGCGACGGGGTTTCGGGGCTCCGCCCCGGACCCCGCGCCTCAAACGCCGGCGAGGCTGGTAGGGGGGACAGCCCACGCCGGCGCGGCTGGGTAAGGGGACAGCGGGGCCGCGCTGGGTAGGCCGGGGCGTGCCGGCGGGGGGTCGGGGATACTGGGACCCGGCGCGGCGGCGGGCTCGATGTCGGAAAACCGCCAGCCCCGACCCCGCCCATGCCGGAGGCTAGAAGCATGCACACCGACACCGAGCGCTGCGTCCGCGCCGTGCAGTCGAAGGATCCCCGGTTCGACGGGTGGTTCTTCACCGCCGTCCTGACCACCCGGATCTACTGCCGGCCCAGCTGCCCGGCCGTGCCGCCGAAGGTCGAGAACATGACCTTCCTGCCCAGCGCCGCCGCCTGCCAGCAGGCCGGCTTCCGGGCCTGCAAGCGGTGCCGGCCGGACACCAGCCCCGGTTCCCCCGAGTGGAACGCCCGCGCCGACGCGGTGGCCCGCGCCATGCGCCTGATCCGCGACGGCGTCGTGGACCGCGAGGGCGTCCCCGGCCTGGCCCGCCGCCTGGGCTACTCCACCCGCCAGATCGAGCGGCAGCTCAACGCCGAGCTCGGCGCCGGCCCCCTCGCGCTGGCCCGGGCCCAGCGCGCCCAGACCGCCCGGCTGCTCATCGAGACCACCGAACTCCCCATGGCCGACGTCGCGTTCGCCGCCGGCTTCGCCTCCATCAGGACCTTCAACGACACCGTGCGGGAGGTCTTCGCGCTCTCCCCGAGCGAGCTGCGCTCCCGGGCCGGCCGGTCCCGCCGGCCCGGCGCCCCCGCCGCGCCCCAGGCCCCCGGCGTGCTCTCGCTGCGGCTGCCGTACCGGGCCCCGCTCAACCCCGACAACCTCTTCGGCCACCTCGCCGCCACCGCCGTACCCGGGGTCGAGGAGTGGCGCGACGGCGCGTACCGCCGCACGCTGCGGCTCCCGTACGGCACCGGCGTCGCCACCCTCACCCCGCAACCGCACTACATCGGCTGCCAGTTGGCCCTGACCGACCTGCGGGACCTGACCATCGCCATCAGCCGCTGCCGCTGGATGCTCGACCTGGACGCCGACCCGGAGGCGGTCGACGACCAGCTGCGCACCGACCCGCTGCTCGCCCCGCTGGTCGCCAAGGCCCCCGGCCGCCGGGTGCCGCGCACCGTCGACGCGGCCGAGTTCGCGGTCCGGGCCGTCCTCGGCCAGCAGGTCTCCACGGCGGCGGCCCGCACCCACGCGGGCCGTCTGGTCACCGCCCACGGCGAGCCCGTCGAGGACCCCGGCGGCGGCCTCACGCACCTCTTCCCCTCGCCCGAGGCGCTGGCCGCCCTCGACCCCGGGACCCTGGCCCTGCCCAAGAGCCGGCGCACCACCCTGACCACCCTGGTCGGCGCGCTCGCCGACGGCTCCCTGCCGCTGGGCATCGACAGCGACTGGGACCAGGCCCGCGCGCTGCTCGCCGGACTGCCCGGCTTCGGGCCCTGGACCGTCGAGGTGATCGCGATGAGGGCCCTGGGGGACCCGGACGCCTTCCTGCCGGGCGACCTCGGCCTGCGGCGCGCGGCACAGGGCCTGGGCCTGCCCCACACCCCCGCCGCCCTGACCGCCAGGGCCGCCGCCTGGCGCCCCTGGCGCGCGTACGCGACCCAGTACCTGTGGGCCACCGACGACCACCCCATCAACCGACTCCCGGCCTGACCGGCCTGACCGGCCTGACCGGCCCGCGGCCCCTGCCCGACCGGCCGCGGCCGGGCAGCCCCGACCGACCGGCTGCCGGACCGACCGCCCGCAGCTCCCGACCGACCCGAGGAACGATCTCCATGGCACGCACCACCGGCCCCTCGACCGGCTCCGCCCGGATCCACACCGTCGTCGACAGCCCGTACGGCCCGCTCACGCTGGTCGCCACCGACGGCGTCCTGTGCGGCCTCTACATGACCGAACAGCGCCACCGCCCGCCGGAGGAGGCCTTCGGCGAGCGGGTCCCGCCCGCCGAGGGGCCCTTCCCCGAGGTCGTACGCCAGCTGACGGCGTACTTCGCGGGCGAGCTGACCACCTTCGACCTGCCGCTGCGGATGGAGGGCACCGACTTCCAGCGCAGCGTCTGGGAGCAGCTGACCCGCATCCCGTACGGCGAGACCTGGTCGTACGGCGAACTGGCCGCGAAGCTCGGCAAGCCGGGCGCCTCGAGGGCGGTCGGCCTGGCCAACGGCAAGAACCCGGTCGGCATCATCGTCCCCTGCCACCGCGTGATCGGCTCCTCCGGCTCGATGACCGGCTACGGCGGCGGCATCGGCCGCAAGCAGCGACTGCTGGCGTTCGAGAGCGGGGGAGAGGACGGGCTGTTCTGAGGGGGTGGACCCCAGCAGCCTCGCTGGGGGCACCTCCCAGCGGTAGCTGGGGGAGTTTGAGACGCGGGGGCCACGGTAGGGGGACGGCGGCGGCGGTCAGGCCGCCACGACCCGCCCGTCCTCCAGCTCCAGCGGCCCCGCCCCGGTCTCAAGCACCTCGTACGCCGCCTCGATCCGCAACCCCAACGCCCCCGGCAGGTACGCCGTCAGCTCGGTCGCCGGCACCAGCCGCCACGACAGCAGCTCCGCCTCCTGCAGCCGGATCGCCGCCAACTGCCCGGCCGACAGCACCCCGCCGTCGTACACGTACGCCACCAGCGGCGGCCGGGCGCTGCCGCGGACCCAGTCCACCGCGAGCAGCCGGCCGAGCGGCAGGTCCAGCCCGATCTCCTCGGCGGTCTCCCGCCGCGCCGCGGCGCGGGGCGACTCGCCCTCGTCCGACTCGATGGTGCCGCCGGGCAGCGCCCACCCCTCGCGGTAGTTGGGCTCGACCAGCAGCACCCGCCCCTCCGCGTCCCGGAAGAGCGCGGCGGCCCCGGCCAGGACCTTGGGCAGGGAGGCGATGTACGCGGCGTACGTGTCTGTCGTCGTCACGGGCCCAGCCTAGGCCTCGGGGGCGGGGGTGCCGGCCCGCGCGTGGTGGTCCGTCAGGCGGGTGAGGAGCCGGGTGAGCTCCCGGCGCTCGGCCGGGTCGAGGGGCGCGAGCAGCTCGTCCTGGACGGAGGCCAGGAGCGTGTCGAGCCGGCGCAGGCGGGCGCCGCCCCGCTCCGTGATGGTGATGACGTTGCGCCGGCGGTCGGCCGGGTCGGGCGTGCGCTCCACCAGCCCCCGGGCGCCGAGTTCGTTGATCACCGCGACCAGGTCGCTGCGGTGCACGCGGGTGCGGGTGCTGAGTTCGGCCTGGCTGGCGGCCCCGGACTCCTCGAGTGCGGCCAGCACGGCGTAGTGCCACTTGCGGGAGTCCTCGGCGGCCAGCGCTTCGCCGACCAGCCGGTCGGCGTGCATCGCGGACAGGGACAGCAGCCTGCTGGGCAGGGCCCGGAGCCGGTCGGGGGTCGCAGTCATGCCGTCACCCTAGGCCATTGCGTTAGTGCCACTAACCATCTATGTTCGTTGGTGCCACGAACGTTAGTGTCACTACCGATTTGGGAAGAGCGAGGGACCGTCATGCCCGAGATCCGCGTACTGGATTCGACGATGTACTACGAGGACCGCGGGACCGGCGTCCCGTTCGTCTTCCTGCACGGCAACCCCACGTCCTCGTACGTCTGGCGGCACGTGCTGCCGGGGCTGGCGGGGCACGGCCGGCTGCTCGCCCCGGACCTGATCGGCATGGGCCGCTCGGGGAAGCCGGACATCGCCTACACCTTCGACGACCAGGCCCGGTACCTGGACGCCTGGTTCGACGCCCTCGGCCTCACCGACGCCGTACTGGTCGGCCTGGACTGGGGAGGGGCCCTCGCCTTCGACCGGGCCGCCCGGCACCCCGGCCCGGTCCGGGGCGTGGCCTTCATGGAGACCATCCTGCGGCCCATGACCTGGGACGAGTACCCGGCGGCGGCGCGCGACCGGTTCAAGGCCTTCAAGGAGCCGGGCACCGGCGAGGAGCTGGTGCTCGAGCGGAACGTCTTCCTCGACTCCTTCGCGCAGACCGTGCTCGGCGGCCTGTCCGAGGCCGACCGGGAGGTGTACCGGGCCCCCTACCCGACCCCGCAGAGCCGCCGGCCGCTGCTCCAGTGGCCGCGCGCGATGCCGGTCGGGGGCGAGCCGGCGGACGTCATCGCACGGGTGGAGGCGTACGACGCCTGGCTCGCGGCCAGCCGTGACGTGCCCAAGCTGCTGCTGACCTTCGACTCCTCGCCCACCCTGATGATCGGCCCCGAGCTGACGGCCTGGTGCGAGCGGCACGTCGCCGCCCTGGAGGTCGCCGCCTGCGGGCCCGCGGGCCACCAGGCACCGGAGGACCGGCCGGCGGAGATCGCCGCGGCCCTGCGCGACTGGTCCCGCCGGCACGGGCTCTCCGTCGCCTGAGGCGGCGCCCCCGACCGGCCGCCGGTCAGGCCCCGGAAGGCCCCCCGTCACGGGCGGCCCGCCACTCGCGGACCGCCTCCTCGACGTCGATGCGGCGGCGGCCCAGCGGGGGACCCGGCGGCGGGCGCAGCAGCATCGTGGTGATCTTCTCGTTCAGGGGCTCCAGCAGGGCCCGGACGGCCCGCTCGGAGGGCGCCGAGGCCACCGCCGCCAAGGCGTCCTCGATCTCCTTGCGGAGCGCCAGGGCCGGCGGCAGCATGCCCGTCACGCCCTCCTGGGCCATCTTCCGCCGGATCCACCACAGCTCGTCGTACGGTTCCTCGATCCCCGGCAGCGGCTTCCCGAAGCCCGGCAGCTCGGCGAACTCGCCGCGCTCCTGGGACGTGCGGATCTGGTGGTCGACCCAGGACTCGAAGCTCACGCCCGGTGGTTTGCGCTCGGTCACGGCACCCCTTCCCGCCGGGAGCCCCCTCGGCCCCGCGGCCTGCGTCCGTCCCCTCCACCGTAATCCGCTGCCGCCCGGAAGCGGGCCGGGCCCGGCTGGACGAGCGGCTACTCGCCGCGGTCCTCGCGGTCGCGGCGGGCCTCGGCGGCGCGGCGCAGCCGGGGGTGGCGGTCGGTGCCCTGCTCGGTGATGGCGTCGCCGACCATCGCGCGGACGGCGTCCCGCATGCCGTGCAGCGCCGGGTGCCGGGCCGGGCCCGCGCCCGGGTCCTCCCGCAGTTCCTTCACCAGCGCCCAGCACAGCAGCAGCATCACGATCACGAACGGCAGCGCGACCAGGATCGTCGCCGTCTGCAGCGACTTCAGCCCGCCCGCGACCAGCAGGACGGCCGCCACCGCGGCCATCAGCACGCCCCAGGTCACCACCAGCCAGGTCGGCGGGTGCAGCGAGCCCCGGCTGGTCAGCGAGCCCATCACCAGCGAGGCGGAGTCCGCGCTGGTGACGAAGTACGTCATGACCAGGATCATCGCCAGGTACGAGGTGACGGTGCCCAGCGGCAGGGCGTCCAGCATCGCGAAGAGCGAGGCCTCCGGCCCGTCCTTGACCCGGGCCGCCAGGTCGGCGGCGCCGGTGGAGTCCAGCCGGATCGCGGTGCCGCCCATCACGCAGAACCACACGACGGTCGCGCCGCTGGGCACCAGCAGCACGCCGACCAGGAACTCCCGGATGGTGCGGCCCTTGGAGATGCGGGCGATGAAGGTGCCGACGAAGGGCGCCCAGGAGAGCCACCAGGCCCAGTAGAAGATCGTCCAGGCGCCCAGCCAGGTGCGGTCGGTGAAGGCGCCGGTCCGGCTGGCCATCGGCAGCAGCTGGTACAGGTAGTTGCCGACGCTGGCCGGGATCACGTCCAGGACGTAGACGGTCGGGCCGAGCAGGAAGACGAAGAGCATCAGGGCCCCGGCCAGCACGATGTTGATCGTGCTCAGCCACTTCACGCCCTTGTGGAGGCCCGAGAAGGCCGACAGCACGAAGGCCGCCGAGAGGGAGCCGATGATGATCAGCTCCAGCGCGGTGGAGTCCTCCACCCCCGCCGTGATGTTCAGGCCCTCGGCCACCTGGAGGGCGCCGAGCCCGAGGCTGGTGGCGGTGCCGAAGACGGTGGCGAAGACCGCGAGCAGGTCGATGGCCTTGCCCTGCCAGCCGTCCGCCCGGCGCGCGCCCATCAGCGGGACGAAGGCCGAGCTGAGCCGGTTGCCGCGGCCCTTGCGGAAGGTCGCGTACGCCAGTGCCAGCCCCGCGATGCCGTAGATCGCCCAGGGGGTGAGCGTCCAGTGGAAGAACGAGTACTCCAGGGCCGCCCGGGCCGCGCCACCGGTCCCGGGGGCCGCGCCGGTGGCCGGCGGCGGGGCCAGGTAGTGCTGCAGCGGCTCGCCGACCCCGTAGAACATCAGGCCGATGCCCATGCCGGCGCTGAACATCATCGCGATCCACGCGAGGTTGGTGAACTCCGGCTCCGCGTCGTCCGCCCCGAGCCGGACCCGGCCGAACCGGCCGGCCGCCAGCACCACGCACATCACCAGGAAGACGTCGGCGGCGATGACGAAGAGCCAGGCGAAATTGGCCAACACCCACTTCAGCGCGGTGCTCGACGCGGTGTCGAAGGAGCCCTTGGCCAGGGCGGCCCAGGCGACCACCGCCAGGACCGCCACCACCCCGATGATGACCACGGTACGGTCCGGAGTGTCCGCCCCTTGGTCCCCGGGAGGCAGCTCCGGGGGTGTCCGCTCCACTGAATCCACGCTCATGCCGCCCCACTATGGGGGTGAATATCACCATTTTCCGGCGTGGCGCGCCGGGTGTGGCCCAGGCCACCCATGGGCATAGGAGGATCCTCCGGATAGGCTCGGGGTGGCGCGACTGCACGTTCGAAAGCAAGGGATTAGCAAGGTGACGGACGGGGCAGTAACTGTGGCCGCGCGCGTTCTCATCGCCGCGGACAAATTCAAGGGCTCGCTCACGGCCGTTCAGGTCGCGGAGCGGGTGACGGCCGGCCTTCGCTCGGCCGTCCCCGACGTGGAGGTCGAAACCCTCCCCGTCGCGGACGGTGGCGACGGCACGGTAGCGGCCGCGGTGGCGGCCGGTTTCGAACGCCGGGAGGTACGGGTCACCGGCCCGCTCGGCGAGCAGGTCACGGCCGCCTTCGCGCTGCGCGAGGGCACCGCCGTGGTGGAGATGGCCGAGGCCTCCGGGCTCCAGCTGCTCCCCAAGGGCGTCTTCGCCCCGCTGACCGCCAGCACGTACGGCTCCGGTGAAGTCCTCAAGGCCGCCCTGGACGCGGGCGCCCGCACGATCGTCTTCGGCGTGGGCGGCAGCGCCACCACCGACGGCGGCGCGGGCATGCTCGCCGCGCTCGGCGCGGTGTTCCTGGACGCCGACGGCGAGCCGGTCGGCCCGGGCGGCGGCGCCCTGGCGCAGCTGGCCACGGCCGACCTCTCGGGTGTGGACCCGCGCTTCGCCGAGGTGGACTTCGTCCTCGCCAGCGACGTGGACAACCCGCTCACCGGCCCCAAGGGCTGCGCGGCCGTCTACGGCCCGCAGAAGGGCGCCACCCCCGAGGACGTGGCCACCCTCGACGCGGCCCTGGCGCACTACGCGCAGGTCCTGGAGAAGGCGATCGGCCCCAAGGCCGCCGAGCTCGCCGCCTCCCCGGGCGCCGGCGGCGCCGGCGGCATCGGCTACGGCGCGCTGCTGGTCGGGGCGAGCTTCCGGCCCGGCATCGAGCTGATGCTGGAGGTGCTGGGCTTCGCCCCGGCGCTGGAGCGGGCCACCCTGGTCATCACCGGCGAGGGCTCCCTCGACGAGCAGACCCTGCACGGCAAGGCCCCGGCGGGCGTGGCCGCCGCGGCGCGGGCGGCGGGCAAGGAGGTCGTCGCGGTCTGCGGCCGGCTGCTGCTCACCCAGGACGCCCTGACGGCGGCCGGCATCCGCCGGGCCTACCCGCTGACCGAGCTCGAGCCCGACCCGGCCGTGTGCATCGCGAACGCGGGCCCGCTGCTGGAGCGGGTCGCGGCGAACATCGCGGCCGACGTGCTGTAGCCGGGCACCCGAAGGCCCCCGCACCGATCCGGTGCGGGGGCCTTCGCGTACCCGGCGGCTACCGCTCGCGGCTGCCGGCCAGCAGGGCGCGGGTCCAGGCGGTCAGCTGCCGCACGATCGCGGCCGCCTGCGCGCTGCGGCGGCGCGAGAACGGCAGCACGAGCAGGGCGGGCACGGACGCCGCGGTGACGATCAGGACGGGCAGCAGCGCCAGTCCCACGATGAGCACGCGGGCCGCCCAGCGGGCGGTGGCGAGGAGGGATCCCCAGGGAGCGTTCACGGTCGGTCCGGTCCTTCCCGGTTCGGCTGGTTGACGCTGCTCAGCCTGGGCAGGCCCGATAGCGTGCGACAGGTCGCAAGGGGTTGCCACTGCGGTGGCAAGGCGTACGGGGGACCGCTGATGCCTGAGATCGACCGCCCAGCTGCCACTTCCTCGGCCGTGGAGCGGGGGGAGGTGCCGGAGGTTGCGGAGCTGGGCAGGGCCTTGCGGGCCCTGTTCACGACCCTCGGCGTCTCCCAGGCCGCCTACGGGGTCCGGGTGGGCCTGGAGGAGTCCTCGGTCTCCCGCTACCTGAACGGCCGGCGGCTGGCCACCGAGGACTTCGTGGACCGGCTGATCCGGGAGGTCGGCCGGCAGCGCGGCGCCCCGCTCACGGACGGGGCCCGGGCCGCCGTCCACGACCTGCGGCTGGCCGCACTCGGCGCCACCGACCCGGCCGCCCACGAGCTGGAGCGGCTGCGCCGCGAGATGGACCGCTCCCGCCGCACGGTCGAGCGCCTGGCCCGCCAGCAGGAGGCCCTGCACGACCTCCTGGAGAAGCGCGAGGCCGAGGCCGACGCGGCCCGGGCGGAACTCTCGCAGCTCCGCCGCGACTGGTCCGCCGACACCGCCGCCGCCCGGCGCGACCTCGCCCTCACCGCCGAAGCCGCGGCCCGCTCCGCCCGCGAAGCCCTCCGGTCGGAGATCGCCCGACTCCGCGCCGACCTGGCGGACACGGCGGCGCTCCGTTCGGAGGCGGAGTCGCGCTGCGCGGCCCTTGAAGGGCGGGTACGGGGGCTCGAGGAGGAGATCGCCGCCCTGCGGCGCAGGGCGTCCGGGGCTGCCGAGCTGCCGATCGGCGAGCTGTTGCAGCACCTGGCCGGGCTCGACGCGGCGTCGGACACCCGGGGCCTGGGCCGGGCCCTGGCCGACGTCGCGGCGACCAGTCCGGCGGAGGACGTCTGCGAGGTGGTCCGGTGGCTCGGGCAGAGCGGCTGGGAGCACCGGGCGCAAACCTTGATCCGGGACGTGGCACGGACCCGTCCCGTCGACGTCGTGGGTCATCTCGGCGACCTGCTGGGGGCCGGCTCCGACCGCATGGGGTTCGAGGCGATGCTCTGCCTCGCCGAGTCCCGGTCCGTGGCCGAGCTGGCCGCGCTGCACCGGCACTGGTCCGGTGCGCGCTGGTACGCGTCGCAGGACCTGCTGGCGTTCCTCGTCCACGTCAGCGGGCAGCTCGACGAGGTGTTGGAGATGATCGACAACCTGGCCGACGGGGGCGATCCGGTGGTGCCCGGCCTGCGGGAAGCAGCCGACGGCTCCCCGAACGAGCTCCTGCCGGTCCTTGCGGAACTGGCCTGTCAGGGGCGTGACGGCCTTGCTCGGGAGCCCTTGTACGACCTCATGGACGACACCCGGTCGGGGAGTCTGCGACACCTGTTCGACGACCACCTGGGGCGGCTCCCCGCCACCCGGCAGAGCGCGATCATGGAACTGATGGCGCAGGCCCCGCTGCGCACCCTCCTGGACTTCCTCGACGCCCTCCGGGCCTCCCGGCATTCGCGCGACCGGGCGGAGGCGTTCTACGGGCTGGTCGACCGCTCCGACCGAGGGGCCGAGATCCGCTCGTACCAGGGCCACCGCGCCCGCGTGTACCCGCCGCGGCCCGGCGCCGAGGTGACCGGGGGCACGTAAGCCGTCCGCCGCCGGCGGTGCGGGCGTACCGGACGACACCACCCACTCGGCCCGGCATCACGCCGCCCCCGCCGGGTACCACTCAGGTGCCTGTCCGCTGCGTCATGACGGGAGCCGCCGGTGAGTGCATGGGAATGGGTCGGCGTGGGGCTGGGCGGCTGGTGTGCCGTGTCGGTGCTGGTGACCGGGTTGTACGCGTACGGGCGGGCCCGGCACAAGCGGGGCCGGGGCTGACGAAAGGCGAAGGGCCCCGGACGCCGCCATGGCATCCGGGGCCCTCGCCCACTCCGTACGGCCGGCCGTTACGGCTGGGCCACCTTCACCGGCTCCGCCGCACCCGCACGGGCCTCGCGACGGTTGTGCCGGAAGGTGTTCACCCGGCGGGTGGTCGCGAAGAGCGGGATGGTCGCGGCGAGCACGATCTGCAGCGCACAGCCCGTCTGGAGCAGCAGCTGACCGCCCGGCGCGTCGAACGCCCAGGCCGCCAGCAGCCCCATCGCACCGACGATCCAGCTGAGCATCGCCACCGCGAGGACACCCCGCGGCTTGGGGTACTCGACCCGGCTCACCATCAGCCAGGCCACGCCGACGATCGCCAGCAGGGTCGGCACGAACGGCAGCTCCAGCAGCACGATCGAGACGACCGTCAGTGCTCCGAAGGGGCTCGGCATGCCCTGGAACATGCCGTCCTTCATCGTCACGCAGCTGAATCTCGCGAGTCTGAGGACGACGGCGAGCAGCACCACGATCGCCGCGAGCGCCGACATCCGCTGGTGCGCGTCGTCGGCGACCATGCCGTAGACGAGCACGAAGTACGCGGGGGCCAGGCCGAAGCTGATCAGGTCCGAGAGGTTGTCCAGCTCGGCGCCCATCGGCGAGCTGCGGAGCTTGCGCGCCACCAGCCCGTCGCACAGGTCGAAGATCGCGGCCAGCAGCATCAGTATCACCGCGGTCGCGGCGCTGTGACGGGCCATACCCGACTCGTCACTGCCCGTGAGGTGCGGGATGAGGATGCCGGTGGTGGTGAAGTACACCGCCATGAAGCCGCAGGTGGCGTTGCCGAGAGTGAGGGTGTCCGCTATCGACAGCCGCAGCGAGAGCGGCATGTCGTCGTCGGACTCCTCTTCCACGGCCTCCGGCACCCAGCCGGTCGCCGGAGTCTCCGGATCAGTCACGGTCAATGCGAGTCACCCCCGCCGTCGTGGCCTGACCGACCTCGACCGCGACCTCGACGCCCTCGGGGAGGTAGATGTCGACGCGCGAACCGAAGCGGATCAGACCGATGCGTTCGCCCTGTTCCACCTTGGTGCCCTGAGGGATGTACGGGACGATGCGGCGGGCCACTGCACCCGCGATCTGCACCATCTCGATGTCGCCGAGCTCGGTGTCGAAGTGCCAGACAACGCGCTCGTTGTTCTCGCTCTCCTTGTTGAACGCCGGGACGAACCCGCCGGGGACGTGCTCGACGGACGTCACGGTGCCGGCCAGCGGCGCGCGGTTGACGTGGACGTTGAGCGGGCTCATGAAGATCGCGACCCGGGTCCGGCCGTCCTTCCACGGCATGATGCTCTGCACCACACCGTCGGCGGGGGAGATGACGCGGCCCGGAGCGATCTCGCGCTCGGGATCGCGGAAGAACCACAGCATGCCCGCCGCCAGAGCGGTGGTGGGCACGGCCACCGCGGCCCAGCGTCCGGACTTGCGGGCCCGGGACAGGCTGAGCGCCGCGGTGGCGACGGTCGGCAGAAGCCACGGCGATGCTCCGCGCGCGAGGCGTACGCCGTTGAGGCTGTCGCGGTGTGCAGAGGTTTGGCTGTGGGGCATGGATGACCTTCGTAGCGGATGATGCCGCGCCGCAAACGGGGGACGGGACGGCGGCTTTAACTGGAATGCTATCGGTTGCGCGCAACAACTGGGCAAGCCAGAAGCCGAGTCGGTGGCCGGAAGCCAGTGACAGGGTGTGACCCTTCTCGCGGACCATCCGCCACAAAAGGGACTTTCAGCCCTGGAGCCGGTACTCCTCGAGCAGGCGACGCCCAATGATCATTTTCTGGATCTCGGCGGTACCTTCACCGATCAGCAGCATCGGGGCCTCCCGGTAGAGGCGCTCGATCTCGTACTCCTTCGAGAAGCCGTATCCACCGTGGATGCGGAAGGCGTCCTCCACGACTTCCTTGCAGTATTCGGAGGCGAGGTACTTCGCCATCCCTGCTTCGAGGTCGTTTCGTTCCCCGGAGTCCTTTTTGCGTGCTGCGTTGACCATCATCGCATGGGCGGCCTCGACCTTGGTAGCCATCTCGGCCAGCTTGAACTGGATCGCCTGGTGCTCGGCGATCGCCTTGCCGAAAGTGTGACGTTGCTGGGCATATCCCACGCCCAACTCGAAGGCACGCTGAGCGACGCCACAGCCACGGGCCGCCACGTTGACGCGGCCGACCTCGACCCCGTCCATCATTTGGTAAAACCCTCGGCCGGTGGTGCCGCCAAGGACCCGATTGGCCGGAATGCGCAGTCCGTCCATGATGAGCTCGGTGGTGTCGACGCCCTTGTAGCCCATCTTGTCGATCTTGCCCGGGATGGTCAGGCCCGGACGGACCTCACCGAAGCCCGGCTCCTTCTCGACGAGGAAGGTGGTCATCGACTTGTGCGGGGCGGTGCCCTCGGGGTGTCCTTCGTCACTCCGCACCAGCACGGCCACCAGCGTGGAGGAGCCGCCGTTGGTCAGCCACATCTTCTGGCCGTTGAGGACGTACTCGTCGCCGTCCTTGACGGCCTTGGACGTGATGGCCGACACGTCCGAGCCGAGCCCCGGCTCCGACATCGAGAACGCGCCACGCACCTCGCCCAGCGCCATCCGCGGCAGGAAGTGGTCCTTCTGCTCCTGCGTGCCGTGCTGCTTGAGCATGTACGCCACGATGAAGTGCGTGTTGATGATGCCCGAGACGGACATCCAGCCCCGCGCTATCTCCTCCACGCACAGCGCGTAGGTGAGCAGCGACTCACCGAGACCGCCGTACTCCTCGGGAATCATCAGGCCGAACAGGCCGAGCTCCTTGAGCCCGTCCACGATCTGCTGCGGGTACTCGTCGCGGTGCTCCAGCTCGGTCGCGACCGGGATGATCTCCTTGTCCACGAATTCGCGGACGGTCTTGAGGATCTCCTGCTGGACCTCGGTGAGCCCGGCGGTCTGGGCGAGTCGTGCCATGGCTACTTCCCCTGTTCCTTCAGCTGGGGCCGGCCGGGCTGCTCGCCGCCGCGCTCCTTGATGTACGTCTCGGTCGGGACCATCACCTTGCGCCGGAAGACGCAGACGAGGGTGCCGTCCTGCTTGTAGCCCTTGGTCTCGACGTAGACGATCCCGCGGTCGTTCTTCGACTTCGAGGGGGTCTTGTCCAGGACCGTGGTCTCGCCGTAGATGGTGTCGCCGTGGAAGGTCGGCGCCACGTGCCGCAGCGACTCGATCTCCAGGTTGGCGATGGCCTTGCCGGAGACGTCCGGCACGGACATGCCCAGCAGCAGCGAGTAGATGTAGTTGCCCACCACCACGTTCTTGCCGAAGTCCGTGGTGTTCTCCGCGTAGTTCACGTCCATGTGCAGCGGGTGGTGGTTCATGGTGAGCAGGCAGAAGAGGTGGTCGTCGTACTCGGTGACCGTCTTGCCGGGCCAGTGCTTGTACACGGCGCCGATCTCGAACTCTTCGTAGGTGCGTCCGAACTGCATGGCCTAGCCCTCCGGGATCTCGAACTTGGTGGTGCGCTGCATCCCGGCGGCCCGGCCCTTGCCCGCGATGACCAGGGCCATCTTGCGGCTGGCCTCGTCGATCATCTCGTCGCCGAGCATCGCGGAGCCCTTCTTGCCGCCGGCCTCCGAGGTGCACCAGTCGTACGCGTCGAGGATCAGCTCGGCGTGGTCGTAGTCCTCCTGGGAGGGGGAGAAGACCTCGTTGGCCGCGTCGACCTGGCCCGGGTGCAGCACCCACTTGCCGTCGAAGCCCAGCGCGGCGGCCCGGCCGGCCACCTCGCGGTACGCGTCCACGTCGCGGATCTGGAGGAAGGGGCCGTCGATGGCCTGGAGGTTGTGGGTGCGGGCCGCCATCAGGATCCGCATGAGGATGTAGTGGTAGGCGTCCGCCGGGTAGCCGGGCGGCTGCATGCCCACGACCAGGGACTTCATGTTGATCGAGGCCATGAAGTCGGCCGGGCCGAAGATGATGGTCTCCAGGCGCGGGGAGGCGGCGGCGATCTCGTCGACGTTCACCAGGCCCTTGGCGTTCTCGATCTGCGCCTCGATGCCGATCTTGCCGACCTCGAAGCCCATGGTCTTCTCGATCTGCGTGAGCAGCAGGTCCAGGGCCACCACCTGCTGGGCGTCCTGCACCTTCGGCAGCATGATGCAGTCGAGGTTCTGGCCCGCGCCCTCGACGACGGTGATCACGTCGCGGTAGGTCCAGTGGGTGGTCCAGTCGTTGACCCGCACGACCCGGGTCTTGCCCGTCCAGTCGCCGTTGTTCAGCGCGTCCACGATCGTGTGGCGGGCGCCCTCCTTGGCGAGCGGCGCGCAGGCGTCCTCGAGGTCGAGGAAGACCTGGTCGGCCGGCAGCCCCTGGGCCTTCTCCAGGAAGCGCGGGTTGGAACCCGGCACCGCGAGGCAGGAGCGGCGGGGACGCAGCCGGTTCACCGGGTGCAGGGGCTGGGTCATGCGGAGACCTCCGAGATTTCGAGGGGGCTGAGCTTGTTCGCGATGCGGATCTCGTCGACGATACGGCCGATGATCTCCGTGATACCGAAGTCCTTCGGGGTGAAGACGGCGGCCACACCGGCCGCGCGCAATTCCTCCGCGTCGGCGTTGGGAATGATGCCGCCGACGATGACGGGGATGTCGGGCGCCCCCGCCGTACGCAGCCGCTCCAGGACGTCCGGGACCAGCTCGCCGTGCGATCCGGACAGGATCGACAGGCCGACGCAGTGCACGTCCTCGGCCAGCGCCGCGTTGACGATCTGCTCCGGGGTGAGCCGGATGCCCTGGTAGACCACCTCGAACCCGGCGTCGCGGGCCCGCACCGCGATCTGCTCGGCGCCGTTGGAGTGGCCGTCCAGGCCCGGCTTGCCGACCAGCAGCCGCAGCCGGCCGCTACCCAGCTCGTCGGCGGTCCGGGCGACCTTCTCACGGACCTCGGCGAGCGGGGTGCCCGGCTCCGCGGTGACCGCCACCGGGGCGGAGGAGACCCCGGTCGGGGCACGGAACTCGCCGAAGACCTCGCGCAGCGCCCCGGCCCACTCGCCGGTGGTGACGCCCGCACGCGCGCACTCCAGCGTGGCCTCCATCAGGTTCTCGTCGCCCGCCGCGGCCTCCTTCAGCCGCTCCAGCGCCTGCTGGGTGGTGGGGAAGACGAACGGGTCGCCGCCGCCCTGCCGCTCGGTGGACTCCTGCCGCTCGGCCTTCCAGCGCACGATGCCGTCGCGGACCTTGGCCTCGACCCGGCCGTCCACCGTCATGATCGCGGTGTCCAGGTCGGCGGTGAGCGGGTTCTCCTCGGTGGTCTCGAAGATGTTCACCCCGACGATCTTGTCCTCGCCGGCCTCGATCCGGGCCCGCCGCTCGGCGTGCGAGGAGACCAGCTGGGACTTGAGGTAGCCGGACTCGACGGCGGCCATCGCGCCGCCCATCTCCTCGATCCGGGCGATCTCGGCCAGGCAGTCGGCGACCAGCGCCTCGACCTTGGCCTCGATCACGTGCGAGCCCGCGAAGATGTCCTCGTACTCCAGCAGGTCGCTCTCGTGCGCCAGGACCTGCTGGATGCGCAGCGACCACTGCTGGTCCCAGGGCCGGGGCAGCCCCAGCGCCTCGTTCCAGGCCGGCAGCTGGACCGCGCGGGCCCGGGCGTCCTTGGAGAGGGTGACGGCCAGCATCTCGAGCACGATCCGCTGGACGTTGTTCTCCGGCTGGGCCTCGGTCAGACCGAGCGAGTTGACCTGGACGCCGTAGCGGAAGCGCCGCTGCTTGGCGTTCTCGATGCCGTACCGCTCCCGGGTGACCTGGTCCCAGATGCGGCCGAAGGCGCGCATCTTGCACATCTCCTCGATGAAGCGGACGCCCGCGTTCACGAAGAACGAGATGCGGGCGACGACCTCGCCGAACCGGTCCGCCGGGACCTGCCCCGAGTCGCGGACCGAGTCCAGCACGGCGATCGCCGTGGACATGGCGTACGAGATCTCCTGGACCGGGGTGGCGCCCGCCTCCTGCAGGTGGTAGCTGCAGATGTTGATCGGGTTCCACTTCGGGATGTTGTTGACCGTGTACGCGATCATGTCCGTCGTCAGGCGCAGGCTCGGCCCGGGCGGGAAGACGTGCGTCCCGCGGGAGAGGTACTCCTTGACGATGTCGTTCTGGGTGGTGCCCTGGAGCTGGGAGATGTCCGCGCCCTGCTCCTCGGCGGCCACCTGGTAGAGCGCCAGCAGCCACATGGCGGTGGCGTTGATCGTCATCGAGGTGTTCATCTGCTCCAGGGGGATGTCCTGGAACAGCCGTCGCATGTCACCGAGGTGGGACACCGGCACGCCCACCCGTCCGACCTCGCCGCGGGCGAGGATGTGGTCGGGGTCGTAACCGGTCTGCGTCGGCAGGTCGAACGCGACCGACAGGCCGGTCTGCCCCTTGGCGAGGTTGCGGCGGTACAGCTCGTTGGACGCCTCGGCCGTGGAGTGGCCCGCGTACGTCCGCATGAGCCACGGCCGGTCCTTCTGGCGCTCTGTCATCTCAGGCGATCCTCAAGGCCGTTGTGATCTGCTGGGTCTGGAGCAGGGACGGGTCAGATGTTGCGGAAGCGGTTGATGGCGTCGATGTGCTGCGCGCGCAGCTCGTGGTCGCGGACGCCCAGACCCTCTTCGGGGGCCAGCGCGAGGACGCCGACCTTGCCCTGGTGCAGGTTGCGGTGCACGTCGTACGCCGCCTGGCCGGTCTCTTCGAGGGAGTAGACCTTCGAGAGGGTGGGGTGGATCTTGCCCTTGGCGATCAGGCGGTTGGCCTCCCACGCCTCGCGGTAGTTCGCGAAGTGCGAGCCGACGATCTTCTTCAGCGACATCCACAGGTAGCGGTTGTCGTACTGGTGCATGTAGCCGGAGGTCGAGGCGCAGGTGGTGATGGTGCCGCCCTTGCGGGTGACGTAGACCGAGGCGCCGAAGGTCTCGCGGCCCGGGTGCTCGAAGACGATGTCGATGTCCTCGCCGCCGGTCAGCTCACGGATCTTGGAGCCGAACCGCTTCCACTCGCGCGGGTCCTGGGTGTTCTCGTCCTTCCAGAACTTGTACCCCTCGGCGTTGCGGTCGATGACCGCGGTGGCGCCCATGGCGCGGCAGATGTCCGCCTTCTCCGGGGAGGAGACCACGCAGATCGGGTTGGCGCCGCCGGCCAGCGCGAACTGGGTGGCGTAGGAGCCGAGGCCGCCGCTGGCGCCCCAGATCAGGACGTTGTCGCCCTGCTTCATGCCGGCGCCGTTGCGGGAGACCAGCTGGCGGTAGGCGGTGGAGTTGACCAGGCCCGGGGAGGCGGCCTCCTCCCAGGTGAGGTGGTCCGGCTTGGGCATCAGCTGGTTGGACTTGACGAGCGCGATCTCCGCCAGGCCGCCGAAGTTGGTCTCGAAGCCCCAGATGCGCTGCTCGGGGTCGAGCATCGTGTCGTTGTGGCCGTCGGAGGACTCCAGCTCGACGGAGAGGCAGTGCGCGACGACCTCGTCGCCCGGGTTCCAGGCGTTGACGCCCGGGCCGGTGCGCAGGACGACGCCCGCCAGGTCGGAGCCGATGATGTGGTACGGCAGGTCGTGGCGCTTGGTGAGCTCCGACAGGCGGCCGTAGCGCTCCAGGAAGGAGAAGGTGGAGACCGGCTCGAAGATCGAGGTCCACACCGAGTTGTAGTTGACCGAGGAGGCCATGACTGCGACCAGGGCCTCGCCCGGGCCCAGTTCGGGCAGCGGGACGTTGTCGAGGTGGAGCGACTTGCGCGGGTCCTTCTCGCGGCTGGTGAGCCCCTCGAACATGTCCGCCTCGTCCTTGTGGACGGTGATGGCGCGGTACGAGTCGGGGAGCGGGAGGGCCGCGTAGTCGGCGGCCGTCGCGGCCTGCGACTGGATCGCGTCCAGGATGTCCTTCACGGTGGGTGCCTCCGGCGAGGTTGCGTCGAGGGAAACGCTGAGGGTGGGTCCGGTGGAGGTGTGCCGTCGGTTCGGCGGTGCGGTGGTGCGAAAGGGCGCTGTGGTGGGCGCGGGTTGCCTGGTGACGCAGGCATCCGGGGCGCGTCCCGTGCATGTGGTGGCACGGGCCGCGGGGACGTCCGGACTGAGCTCAACGTATGGCACCCCGTGTCACTCGGCAAGGCACCGAGTGCCAAAACTTTCTCTCATTTGCCCATTGACCTGCGCAGATGAGCGATGATCGATCAGAGTTACCCGCGAGTAGGGGCAACCCGGACAAAAGAAAACGACCGCCCCCCGGTCACCGGGAGACGGCCGTCACATCGCTCTTCTAGCTGCGGCTCACTTCTTGCGCAGGGCTTCCTCGATCGTCCGCATGACCTCGTCCAGCGGGGCGTCCGTACGCGCCACCGCCACCAGCACCTCGCCCTCGGTGCGCACCGCGGCCGGCGGCTCGGCGGCCGCGGTGGCGGTGCCGTTCAGGGTCCGCCCGGCCCCGATCCCGGAACCGAAGGTCTTGCGCACGATCGCGAAGGCGTGGTCCAGCTCGGTCTCCACGTCCCCCTGGCCGCCGGCCCGCAGCCAGCGCCGCAGCACGTGGTTGTGGGCCGTCACCACCGCCGAGGCCGCGACCTCCGCCAGCAGCGGGTCGTCGTTGCCGTCGTGGTGGTCCTGCTCGTCGAAGTGGGCGAGCAGGTAGCGGGTGAAGAGCCGTTCGTACCGGGCCACCGAGGCGATCTCCCGCTCCCGCAGGGTGGGCACCTCGCGGGTGAGCCGGTAGCGCTCCACCGAGACCGCGGGGGAGGCCGCGTACATCTTCATGACCTCCTTGATCCCCCGGCACACCGTGTCCAGCGGGTGCTCGTGGGCCGGCGCCGCGTCCAGCACGGCCTCGGCGCGGATCAGGGTGTCGTCGTGGTCCGGGAAGATCGCCTCTTCCTTGGACCGGAAGTGCCGGAAGAAGGTCCGTCGCGCCACCCCGGCGGTCGCGGCGATCTCGTCGACGGTGGTCGCCTCGTACCCCTTCGAAGCGAACAGCTCCATCGCGGCGGTGGCGAGCTCGCGCCGCATCTTGAGCCGCTGGGCGGCCGCACGGGTGCCCGCGGTGCTCTCCTGGGCCTCGGGCGCGGCGGCGGTACGGGGGGTCTTGGCGGACTGGGACATAAGGCGAACGTACTGCATTTGCGCAGGAGAGCACGCCGGAGGGGGTGGATGCGGGGGAGGACTCCCGGAGGGTACGGCCCGCCCTGAGGGCCCGAGGAGTCCTCCCCACGCGTCCGGCCCGCTACTTCCGGGCGTACTCACGGAAGCCGCGGCCGGTCTTGCGGCCCAGGCAGCCCGCCGCCACCAGGTGCTCCAGCAGCGGCGACGGGGCCAGCCCCGGGTCGCGGAACTCCTTGTGGAGGACCTTCTCGATGGCCAGCGAGACGTCCAGGCCGACCACGTCCAGCAGCTCGAACGGGCCCATCGGGTAGCCGCCGCCCAGCTTCATCGCGGCGTCGATCTCGTCGAGGCTGGCGTAGTGCTCCTCGACCATCTTGATGGCGTTGTTCAGGTACGGGAACAGCAGCGCGTTCACGATGAACCCGGCCCGGTCCCCGCAGTCCACCGGGTGCTTGCGGATCTTCGCGCAGACCTCGCGGACGGTGGCGTGCACGTCGTCCGCGGTCAGCACGGTGCGGACCACCTCGACCAGCTTCATGGCCGGCGCCGGGTTGAAGAAGTGCATGCCGATCACGTCCTGCGGCCGCGAGGTGGCGCGCGCACACGCGATCACCGGCAGCGAGGAGGTGGTGGTGGCCAGCACCGCGCCCGGCTTGCAGACCTTGTCCAGCCGGCCGAAGAGCATCTGCTTGACCTCGAGGTCCTCGGCGACCGCCTCGACCGCCAGGTCCACCCCGCCGAAGCCCTCTTCCAGGGACTCGGCCGGCGAGATCCGGGCCAGCACCTCCTCACGGGCCTCGGGGGTCATCCGGCCCCGGTCGACCATCCGCGCGAGGGACTTGCCGATCGCGGCCTTGGCCGCGACCGCCTTCTCCGGGGTACGGGCGGCCAGCACCACGTCGTACCCGCCCTGCGCGAAGACCTGGGCGATGCCGGAGGCCATGGTGCCGGAGCCGGCCACGCCCACCGAGGTGATCGTCCGGCCGGCGCCGGTGCCGCCGCCCTCCAGGGGGGTCTGCGCGTCCCGCACCACCTCGGCGCTGCCGGGTGCCTCGTACGAGTAGAAGCCCCGGCCCGCCTTGCGGCCGGTCAGCCCGGCCTCGGCGAGGTGGCCCAGGACCGGCGCGGGGGCGTGCAGCCGGTCACCGGAGGCCGCGTACATGGCCTCCAGGACGGTGCGCGCGGTGTCCACGCCGATCAGGTCGAGCAGTGCCAGCGGGCCCATCGGCAGGCCGCAGCCCAGCCGCATCGCCGCGTCGATGTCCTCGCGGGAGGCGTACTTCGCCTCGTACATGGCCGCGGCCTGGTTCAGGTAGCCGAAGAGCAGGCCGTCGGCGACGAAGCCGGGGCGGTCGCCGGCCGTGACCGGCTCCTTGCCCAGCGCCCGGGCCAGCGCGGTGACCGCCTCGACGGCCGGCGGCGCGGTCAGCACCGAGGAGACCACCTCGACCAGCTTCATGGCCGGCGCCGGGTTGAAGAAGTGCAGGCCCAGCACCCGCTCGGGGCGCTGCGACTCGGCCGCCAGCCGGGTCACCGACAGCGCGTTGGTGCCGGTGGCCAGGATGGTGTCCGGGCGGACGATCGCGTCCAGCGCCGCGAAGACCTGCTGCTTGAGCTCGTACGACTCGGGCACGACCTCGATCACCAGGTCGGCGTGGGCGGCGGCCTGGAGGTCGGCGAAGGTGCGGAAACGGGACAGCACGTCCTGCCGCTCCTGCTCGGTCAGGCGCTCGCGGGACACGGCGCGGGCCGTGGAGGCCTCCAGCGCGGCCACGCAGGACCGCGCGGCGGCCTCGCTGACGTCGATGCCGATGACCTCGTGGCCGGCGCGGGTGAGCACTTCGGCGATGCCGGTGCCCATCGTGCCGAGGCCGACCACGGCGACGGTCTGGATGGCGAAGGGGGACGGACTGGGCGGAGTGGACTGACGGTCCATCGCGGGACTCCAGTGAATGAGGAAGTGACGACTGAGGGGCCCGGCGCGCGGCGCGCCGAAGAGGGTGCGGGGCGCGGGGAGGTGCGGGCGGTGCGGTGCGTACGGCGGAACGGGAGCCGGAGCGCGCGGAGTCGACCGCGCGGGGGCTTCGGGTCCGGAAGGCTGCGTCAAGCGGACGACGTGCGCTGTCCCGGCGCTACGTCGCTGCGTCGTGCAGAAGCGGCGGTCGCGGGCGGACCCGGACCGGCCGAACCGATCGATCACCCGAGGAGGCTGCGTCACCAGGCCGCCCCGGGCGGGCGCACCCCGTTCGGAGGTGCTGAGCCGACATTAACTCGCGAGTAGCAAGCCTGCCAAGAGGGCGGCCCGAGTGATGTGTGCCGCGCGGGCCCCGCCGCGCGCCTACCCTGCTTCCCATGGAGACGGTCGACGAAGAGCTACGGGCGTTCACGGAGCGCATACGTGCCGAGGCCGGGGCCGCGTGCGAGCCCCTGCTGGCGGCCGGGCCGCAGGAGCTGGTCGGGGTGCTGACGGCCCTCGAACAACCGCTGTGGGCCCGGGAGGTGGCCGCCTTCCGGCTCGGCTGCGCGGGGGACCGGCGGGCCTTCGAGTCGCTGGTCCTGCTGCTCAACCACCGGGACCCGGCGCGCTGCGTCTCGGCCGCGCACGCGCTGGCGCGGCTCGGCGACCCGCGCACCGCCCGGGCGGCGGCCGCGCTGGCCACCAACCCGCTGCGCACCGCCTACGCGATCTCGGCCGTCCGCCTGCTGGCGCAGCTGCGCGCCCCGGAGTCGGCCCCCGCCCTGATCGCCACCCTCACCCGCCTGCTCTCCCCGAACGACCCGTACTGGCGGGTGGCCGTGGCCTGCGTGGAAGCCCTCGGCGACCTGGCCGACCCCGCGGCCCGCCCGGCCCTCACCACCGCCCAGTCCCACCCCCGCCTGGCCGTGGCGGCCACGGCGGCCCTGCGCAAGCTGCCGTGACGCGCAACCGCCCCCGCCCGGGACTTCGTCCGGACGGGGGCGCTTCGTCGTGCGGGCGGTCAGCCGCGCCGTACCGGCCCGACCGGGGCCGAAGTCGCCGGCCGGCTGCCGTACTTCTTGCTGGACGCCCGGACGGTCACGGTCAGCCGCTTGCCGGCCAGCGAGGCCGGCACGGTGAACCGCGAGGAGGTCGCCCCCGCGACCGCCACCCCGTCGGCCTTCCACTGGTACGCGTACGCATCGGGCGCGGGCGTCCACGTCCCGTGCGAGGCCTTCAGGACGGCCCCGACCTTCGGGGTGCCCGTGATGACGGGCTTGACGGTGGCCTTGAGGGGCGAGGCGGTGACGGTGAAGTAGCCCAGCCTGACGCTGTCGTACACCACGTTCCACTCCCCGGCCGCGGCGCCCTTGAGGTCGAACTCGGCCTTGAGGGTCTTGCGGTCCTCCGACACGGAGACGACCTTCGCGGGGATGCGCTTGCCCGACCGGTAGATCTCGAACCGGTACTTCGTGTGGAGGGAGTTGCCCCTCACCGTCACGGTCGCCGTGGTCCCCGTGACGCCGGTGGCGGGTGTGGGTGAGGAGGCCCGCAGCTTCTCGACCCCGCAGGTGGAGGTCGAGCAGACGAGTTCGGCGCGGTAGGCGGTCGCGGACGCCTTCTCGGGCAGACCGAGGACGAAGATGCTGGGCACGACCTTGTCGGTGAGCGGGCCGGCCACGTAGCAGGAGTACCCGCTGTCCCCGACCCCGTAGCAATGGTTGACACTCCCTGGCCCGTACAGGGCGGGGACCGCGGCCTCGTGGCCTCCCGCCGTGTCGACCGGGGAGACGTCGAAGTGTGCGTTGTACGACGTCGGCAGCGCGAGGCAGACGGCGGTGTGGCGCTCGTCGAGCCTGCCGCTGAGCGGGCCGTAGCCGTAGTTGATGTTCGCGACCTTCTTGCACTCGGGGGCGGGGCCCGCGGACGTGGCGATGCGCTGGGCGTCGAAGCGGTAGGTGTCCGCCGTCTTGAGCCAGTAGGGCACGTAGATCAGCACCTGGTACCGGGTGGAGCCGGTGGCGGCGCAGGAGCTGTTGCGGTTGCACGAGAGGTACGAGCCGTCGGACCCGAACACGAACATGTTGGCGGTGCCCAGCGGGTCGCGCACGTTCAGGTGCAGCACGTCCCCGGCCGCGGCGGTCGTCACCTGGCGGCACCGGTACCCGCCCTCCGGGAGGAGGGTCCCGCCCCGGGAGGGGGCGCCGACCGCGGTGGCAGCGGTCACCGTGCAGCCCTTCGCCGTGCCGGTCACGTCGCGGCGGGTGAGGCTGAATTCGGCGGGGGCGTCGCTCGCGTGGAAGAGCACCGTGTACGGGGTGCCGGGTGCCAGGAAACAGCCCGCCCCCGAAGGCAGGTCGCCGCCCACGGAACAGGCGGACGAGCCGTCCGGCCCCACCACATCGACCCAGCCGGGCAGTCCGCCGGAGAGGCCCCGCAGCTGGAGCTGCTCGGTCCGTGCGTGATCGGCGGGGATGCTGAAGCAGTGGGAGAACGTGCCGGAACCGGTGGTGAACCGGGCAGCCGGGCCGGCCGAGGTGAAGTCACCGGCGGGGAGGACGGGGCAGTCCTGCGTGTCCGACCGGTAGAAGGCGAGGAGGTAGTCCCCGACACCCTCGTCCGAGCCGGCGGTGACCATCGCCTTGAACGGTCCGGTGCCTACGAGGTGACAGGCTCCCGAACGCACGTCCCGGGTGTCGCAGATCGTGCTGCCGGCAGCGTCGACGACCGCGGTCCGGGCCCCCGGACCGGCCTCGGGGTACGGCGACAGGGCTGCGATCCGGGCCCCTGAGGTGAGCGGCAGGACGAGGCAGTCGGAACGGTCGGTCGCGGTGAAGCTGCCGTGGTGCGTGCCGAGCTGCACGGCCGTGCAGTCCTCCGACGCGGTCCCGGGCGCCGCCCACGACCCGCCGGCCGGCAGGAGAACGGCCAGCAGGACGGACAGGGCGAGCAGGAGCGCGGCGTACGGCGTGGGCTTCGCGCGGGTATGCGCGTGAATGGGCATTCCGATCCCCCCGGAGCGGTCTGTGGCGTGGGCCGCGCCACCTTAGACAACGCTCCGGAGGGCCGGGTTCACAGGGTCCGGGACGCCGGTCAGCCGCGGAAGCCCAGGAGGCCGTGGAGGGCGTTGCCGGTGGCGGTCGGGGGGAGGGACCGGGTGGTGGGGGCGGGCTGGGGGGCGGGGTTGGCGGCGCAGGTGGCGTCGACGCCGGCGGCGCGGTCGGCGGGGGAGGCGTGCGGGAGGGTGCCGTCGGCCAGGTAGGCGGCCAGGTGGCCGTCGAGGCACTTGTTGCCGCTCAGGGAGACGCCGTGGTTGCCGCCGCCCTCCTCCACGACCAGCGCCGAGCCGGCCAGCCGGCCGCGCATCGCCACCGCGCCCCCGTACGGCGTGGCCGCGTCCTCCGTGGCCTGGAGGAGCAGCGTCCGCGGGAGCGCCGTGTTGGAGACGTCCGGCAGCTCCAGCGGCTCGGTCCGCCAGAACGCGCAGGGGGCGTTGTACCAGGCGTTGTTCCAGGTCATGAACGGGGCCTTGGTGTGGGTGCGCCACATGTCCGCCCGCCACTGGTTCCAGTCCCGCGGCCAGGCCGAGTCCCGGCACTGCACCGCGCTGTAGACGCTGTAGCTGTTGCCGGCCGCCGGGTCCACCGCGCCGAACCGCTGGTACGCCGCCACCAGCGGCTTCTCGTCCCCGTCCTTGGCGTACGCCGAGAACGCCTCGGCCAGGCTGGGCCAGTAGCCGTCGAAGTAGCCGCCCGGCAGGTAGGTGTCCTCCAGCTCGGCCGGCCCGACCTTGCCCCCGGCCGGCTCGGTCTTCAGGCGGGACCGCATCTCGTACCAGGCCCGCTCCACCCCGGCCGGGTCGGTGCCCAGCCCGTAGCGGTCGTCGTACCGCGCCACCCACGCCAGGAACGCTTTGTGGCGGGCGTCGAAGGCCAGGTCCTGGGCGAGGTTGTCCTCGTACCAGACGCCGCCCGGGTCCACGACGGAGTCCAGGACCAGCCGCCGGACCCGCTCCGGGTGCAGCTTCGCGTACACCGCGCCGAGGTAGGTGCCGTACGAGTAGCCGAAGTACGAGAGCTGCCGCGCCCCGAGCGCCGCGCGCAGCAGGTCCATGTCCCGGGCGGCGCTGACGGTGTCGATGTACGGCAGGACGTCGCCGTACTTCTCCTGGCACTCGCGGGCGAAGGCCTGGACCCGGTCGAGGTTGGCCCGCTCGTCGGCCGCGGAGTAGGGGACCGGGTCCGGCCGGACCGGCTCGAAGTGGCCCTTGCCGCAGTTCAGCGCCGGCTCGCTCTTGCCCACGCCCCGCGGGTCGAAGCCGATCACGTCGTACTGCTCGGCCACCGCCTTGGGGAGCGAGGCGGCGACGAAGCCGGCCAGGCTGCGGCCGCTGCCGCCGGGCCCGCCCGGGTTGACCAGCAGCGGTCCCTGGAAGGTGCGGCCGGTGTGCTTGACGCGGGACACCGCCAGCGTGATCCGGCGGCCGTCCGGGCGGCCGTGGTCCAGCGGCACGGAGAGCGAGGCGCACTGCAGGCTCGGGTAGCGTGCGGTCGCGCAGTTCTTCCAGGCCAGGGCGGCCGGGGCGGCGGCCCGCGGACCGGCCGCGGTGCCCGCCCGGGGCGCGGCGGTCACCGTGGCCGTCGCCGGGGCGGTGGCGGCCACCGTCGCCGTCAGCACGGTGGCGATGGACAACAGCACTGCTGCACGCTTCTTCATAGGGCCTCCCAGCCGCGGGGTCTGGGCGGAATCGTCCCGGATATTCCGGCCGGAAACCGTGATTGTGCCGACTGTTGGCCCGATTTGATGATGGTTCAGGACATGCGTATGGAGATCGGAGGAGTCCGTCCGCGGTCCCGGGCCACGGCCCCGCTCCCGGGCCCGCGCGGGCGGGCCCCTTGGGGGCGCGGGCCGGAAGCCCGCCACGCCCGCCGCGGTATTCGTAAGTACGTACGGGGGTGACGGCCCGGCCGGGTGCCCGGCGGCCGTCCCGGTGCAGGCCCGGCGCGCCGCAGATGGAGTACCGGGAGTGTCCCCGGGCGCCCCGGCGCGTCCCGGGCCCGGCGGACGGTACGGGCCCCGATTTGGGCCCCCGCACCGGAGGTGGTTGGCTTGCCGCCGACGCCGAAGTCGATCGTTCACAACTGCTGGAGGAACAGGTATGGCGCAGGTCGAGGCCACCACGGAGCGGATCATCGCGGCCGACGCGGAGACCGTGTTCGACGCGCTGGCGGACTACACCGGCACCCGGTCCAAGCTGCTCCCCGAGCACTTCAGCGAGTACGAGGTGCGCGAGGGCGGCGACGGCGAGGGCACCCTGGTCCACTGGAAGCTCCAGGCCACCAGCAAGCGCGTCCGCGACTGCCTCTTCGAGGTCACCGAGCCCACCGACGGGCAGCTGGTCGAGAAGGACCGCAACTCCTCGATGGTCACCACCTGGACCGTCACCCCGGCCGGCGAGGGCAACTCCCGCGCCGTGGTCAGCACCGTCTGGAACGGCGCCGGCGGCATCGGCGGCTTCTTCGAGCGCACCTTCGCCCCCAAGGGCCTGGTCCGGATCTACGACGCGGTGCTCGCCAACCTGGCCACCGAGACCGAGAAGTGAGCTGAGCGGGGGCCGTGCGGCCGCGGGTTGACGCCCCGGCCGCTCACCGGATCGGGTGGTCCGCGCCCGGGGCCCCCGCGGACCCCGCCCGGCCCGCGACCCGCCGCGCGCGGTGTCCTCTGTGCCGGGCCGGTCCCGCTGGTTAGGGTGGAGCACCGCCGCTCGCCCGTCCCACCACCGGGGGCCCGATGAAGATCCTCATCTCCGCCGACATGGAAGGCGCCACCGGCGTCACCTGGCCCGCCGACGTGCTGCCGGGGACGCCCCAGTGGGAGCGCTGCCGGGCGCTGTTCACCTCCGACGTCAACGCCGCGGCCCTCGGCTTCTTCGACGGCGGCGCGGACGCCGTGCTGGTCAACGAAGCCCACTGGACCATGCGCAACCTCCTCCTCGAGCGCCTCGACGAGCGCGTGGAGATGCTGACCGGCCGTCACAAGTCCCTCTCCATGGTCGAGGGCGTCCAGCACGGCGACGTGGACGGCATCGCCTTCGTCGGCTACCACTGCGGCGCCGGCGCCGAGGGCGTCCTCGCCCACACCTACCTCGCCAACTCGATCACCGGCGTCTGGCTGGACGGCGTCCCGGCGAGCGAGGGCCACCTCAACGCCCATGTGGTCGCCGAGTACGGCGTCCCCGTCGTCCTCGTCACCGGCGACGACCTGACCTGCACGGACGCGGCCGGCTACGCCCCCGCCGCCCGTACCGTCGCCGTCAAGGACCACGTCTCCCGGTACGCCGCCGTCTGCCGCCCGCCGGCCCGCACCGCCGCCGATATCCGGGCCGCCGCCAAGGAGGCCACCGCACTGGCCGGCCGGTACGAGCCCGCCCCCCGCGGCCCCTTCACCGTCGAGGTCGAGTTCGACGCGGCCCACCTCTCGGCCGCGGCCACCGTCGTACCGGGCGTCGAGCGCGCCGGGGAGCGCCGGATCGCCTACACCAGTCGGACGATGTACGAGGGGATTCGCACCTTCAAGGCGGTCACCACGATCGTGTCGGCCGCCGTGGAGGAGCAGTATGGTTGACATGAACCATGCACAAGAGCCCGGTCCGGACGGCAGCACCGGCCCCGTCGACGAGCAGGCCCTCGCCGAGGTCGTGGAGTTCACCTCCGGCCTGATCCGCATCGACACCAGCAACCGCGGCGGTGGCGACTGCCGTGAGCGCCCCGCCGCCGAGTACGCGGCCGAGCGGCTGGCCGCCGCCGGCCTCGAACCGGTCCTGCTGGAGCGCACCCCGGGCCGCACCAACGTCGTCGCCCGGATCCCGGGCACCGACCCCACCGCCGACGCGCTGCTGGTCCACGGCCACCTCGACGTGGTGCCCGCCGAGGCGGCCGACTGGAGCGTGGACCCCTTCTCCGGCGAGGTCCGCGACGGGGTCGTCTGGGGCCGCGGCGCGGTCGACATGAAGAACATGGACGCGATGATCCTGGCCGTGGTCCGGGCCTGGGCGCGGGCCGGGGTGCGGCCCCGCCGGGACATCGTGGTCGCCTTCACCGCCGACGAGGAGGACAGCGCCGTCGACGGCTCCGGCTTCCTCGCCGACCGGCACCCGGAGCTCTTCGAGGGCTGTACGGAGGGGCTGAGCGAGTCCGGCGCCTTCACCGTGCACGCCGGGCCCGGGCTGCCCCTGTACCCGATCGCCGCCGGCGAGCGCGGCACCGCCTGGCTCAAGCTGACCGCGCACGGCACCGCCGGCCACGGCTCCAAGCCCAACCGCGCCAACGCCGTCAGCCGGCTGGCCGCCGCCATCACCCGCATCGGCGAGTACGAGTGGCCGCTGCGGCTCACCCCCACCGTCCGCGCCGGGCTGGCCGAGCTGGCCGCCCTGCACGGCGTGGACGTCGACCCCGGCGCGGCCGGCTTCGACCCCGACCTGCTGCTCGGCAAGCTGACCCCGGCCGCCGCCGCACTGGCCGGCGCGACCCTGCGCAACAGCGCCAACCCGACGATGCTGGAGGCCGGGTACAAGGTCAACGTCATCCCGGGGCACGCCACCGCCTACGTCGACGGGCGGATCCTGCCCGGCGGCGAGGAGGAGTTCCGCACCACCCTGGACGCCCTCACCGGCCCGGACGTGGACTGGGAGTTCCACCACAAGGAGGTCGCGCTCCAGGCCCCGGTCGACTCGGCCACCTTCGCCACCCTGCGCGCGGCCGTCGAGCGCTTCGACCCCGAGGCGCGGGTGGTGCCCTTCTGCATGGCCGGCGGCACCGACGCCAAGCAGTTCTCCCGGCTCGGCATCACCGGTTACGGCTTCTCCCCGCTCAAGCTGCCGCCCGGCTACGACTACTGGTCGCTCTTCCACGGCGTCGACGAACGGGTGCCCGTGGACGCCCTGCACTTCGGCGTCCGGGTCCTCGACCACGCGCTGCGCGCGCTGTAACCGGCAGGAGAGAGACGGAACATGGTGCCCACCGGGCCGTACGGCAGTTGGCCCTCGCCGATCGACGCGGCCCTGGCGGCCTCGCTCGACGGCCGCCCCGAATACCTCGGCACGGTCGGCGAGGAGATCTGGTGGACCGCCCCGCGGCCCGCCGAGGGCGGCCGGCGGACCCTGGTGCGCCGGCGCACCGGCCCGGGCGGCGCGGTCGACGAGGAGTCGCTGCTGCCGGCGCCCTGGAACGTGCGCAGCCGGGTCGTCGAGTACGGCGGCACGCCCTGGGCGGCGCTGCCGCGCCCGGCCGGCGGCCCGCTGGTGGTCTTCGTGCACTACGCGGACCAGCGGCTGTACGCGTACGAGCCGGACGTCCCGGGCGCCGCCCCGCGGCCGCTGACCCCGCTCTCCGCGGTCGGCGGCGGGCTGCGCTGGGCGGATCCGGTGCTCCGCCCCGAGCTGGGTGAAGTCTGGTGCGTGCTCGAGGAGTTCACCGGACCGGAACCGACGGACGTGCGCCGGGTGATCGCCGCGGTGCCGCTGGACGGCTCGGCGGCCGGGGCCCGGCGGGCCGTGCGGGAGCTGACCGACGACCGGCACCGCTTCACCACCGGCCCCCGGCTCTCCCCGGACGGCGCCCGCGCCTGCTGGCTGGTCTGGGACCACCCGAGGATGCCCTGGGACGGCACCGAGCTGAAGGTCGCCGAGGTCGGCCCGGAGGGCGAACTGCGGCAGGTCCGGACGGTGCTGGGCGGCCCGGAGGAGTCGGTGGCGCAGGCGGACTGGGCGGCGGACGGTGCGCTGCTGGCCGTCAGCGACCGGGGCGGCTGGTGGAACCCGTACCGGGTCGAGTTGACCGCCCCGGGCGGCCCCGGCACCCCCGGCGGGGTCGGCGGCAAGGCCGTCAACCTCTGCCCGCGGGAGGAGGAGTTCGGCGGGGCGCTGTGGAAGACCGGGCTGCGCTGGTTCGCCCCGCTGCCCGGGGGCACCTCCCAGCCAGGCGGTTCCGCGGGCGGGCTGATCGCCGTCCTGCACGGCCAGGGCTCCTCGGTGCTCGGCGTGCTGGACCCGGAGACCGGCGACCTGGTCGACGCGGCGGGCCCCTGGACCTCCTGGTGCCCCACCCTGGCCACCCACGGCAGCCGCGTCTACGGCGTCGCGGCCAGTCCGCGCAGCGGGTACGAGGTCGTGGAGCTGGACACCCGCACCGGGCGGGCCCGGGTGGTGGGGGCGCGGGCCACCGACCCGGTGGACCCGGCGTACTACCCGGAGCCGATGAGCCGCACCTTCAGCGGCCCCGACGACCGGGAGATCCACGCGCACGTCTACCCGCCGCACAACCCGGTGCGCGCCGCGCCCGCCGACGAGTTGCCGCCGTACGTGGTGTGGGCCCACGGCGGCCCCACCGACCACGTGGAGCCGGTCCTGGACCTGCACATCGCGTACTTCACCTCGCGGGGCATCGGGGTCGCCGAGGTGAACTACGGCGGCTCGACCGGCTACGGCCGGGCCTACCGCGAGCGGCTGCGCGAGCAGTGGGGCGTGGTGGACGTGGAGGACTGCGCGGCGGTGGCCCGGGCGCTGGCCGCCGAGGGCACCGCCGATCCGGCCCGGCTGGCGATCCGGGGCGGCAGCGCCGGCGGCTGGACCGCGGCGGCCTCGCTGGCCGCCACCGACGTCTACGCCTGCGGCACGATCAAGTACCCGGTGCTCGACCTGGTCGGCATCGCGGACGAGACGCACGACCTGGAGTCCCAGTACCTGACCGGCCTGGCCGGGCCGCCGCAGACGCTGGCGGTGCGCTGCCGGGAACGCTCCCCGCTGGCCCGCGCCGAGGGCATCGCGGTGCCCTTCCTGCTGCTCCAGGGGCTGGCGGACGCCGTCTGCCCGCCCGCCCAGGCCGAGCGGTTCCTGGCCCGGATGGCGGGGCGCGGGGTGCCGCACGCCTACCTGGCCTTCGACGGCGAGGGGCACGGCTTCCGCCGGGCCGAGACCATGGTGCGGGCCCTGCAGGCGGAGCTCTCGCTCTACCTCCAGGTCTTCGGGATCGAGCGGGCGGACCTGCCGGTGCTCCCGCTGGCGACCGGGCCCGGGCCCGGCGGCTGACCGGGAACCCCCGGGCCGCGCCGTAGGCTGGCGCGATGTCCGAGATCCTGCTCGCCCGGGGTGCCCGGGTGGCCCTGCGCCGCTACCGGCTGGAAGACGGTCCCGAGTTCACCGCCCGGGTCCGCGAGAGCCGGCCGCTGCACCACCCGTGGCTCTTCCCGCCCGAGACCGCCGACGCCTTCGAGACCTACGCCAAGACGGTGATCGAGGACGACACCCGGGCCGGGTTCCTGGTCTGCGAGGGGGACGAGACCGGGCCGCTGGCCGGCTTCATCAACATCAACAACATCGTGCGGGGCGGCTTCCAGTGCGGCGCGCTGGGCTACGGCGCCTTCGCGCACGCGGCCGGCCGGGGGCTGTTCGCCGAGGCCATGGAGCTGGTCGTGGGCCATGCCTTCGGTCCGCTGGGCCTGCACCGGCTGGAGGCCAACATCCAGCCGGGCAACGCCCCCTCGATCGCGCTGGTGCGCGGCCGGGGCTTCCGGCTGGAGGGCTTCTCGCCGGCCTTCCTGCGGATCGACGGCGCCTGGCGCGACCACGAGCGCTGGGCCCGTACCGCTGACATGACGGTCGATCAAGCCCCTTGACCCGCGGCGGACTTGTGCCGGCGAACCGGGTCAACGGTCCTGGTACGGACCACTGATCCGGCTTTGCCCAATCCTGACGTGATGATCCCCTGGTGGGGTCGGGGCGTGGCGTGTTCCATACCTTTCGGGGGGTGCGCCTGGGGAGGGCGGACCCGCATGAAGGTGAGGTTGCCTTGGCCACTACCGTTCGACGGGCCGTACTGACGCTGCCCGGGGCCCCGTTGGGGCCGGAGAACCCGCTGCCCGCACTGCGCACGCTCGACGAGGTGCACGTCCTGGACGAGCGCTCGCGGGCGGAGCTGCCCCGGGACATGGCCCGCCAGGTCGGCTACCGGCCACTGCGCGGGGTGCTGCCGGTGCGGATCCTCGACGGGTACGAACGGGAGCGCTCGCAAAGGGAGTTCGCCGCGATCGTGGTGGAGAACCCGCACCTGCGGGTGACGGTGCTGCCCGGTCTCGGCGGCCGGGTGTACTCGCTGGTCCGCAAGGAGCCGGACGGCACCGAACGCGAACTGCTCTACCGCAACCCGGTCTTCCAGCCGGCCGCCTTCGCCCTCAACGGCGCCTGGTTCTCCGGCGGCATCGAGTGGAACATCGGCGCCACCGGCCACACCACGCTCTCCTGCGCCACCCTGCACACCGCCCTGGTCCCGGCCCCCGACGGCGGGGTCATGCTCCGCCTGTGGGAATGGGAGCGCCTGCGGGACCTGCCCTTCCAGGTCGACCTGTGGCTGCCGGCCGACTCCGCCTTCCTGTACGTCGGTGTCCGGATCCGCAACCCGCACGAACGCCCGGCCCCCGTCTACTGGTGGTCCAACATCGCGGTCCCCGAGGCCCCCGGCACCCGGGTCCTCGCCCCGGCCGACGAGGCCTGGCACTTCGGTTACGAACGCACCCTGCGCCGGATCCCCGTCCCCGAATGGGAAGGGGCCGACCGCACCTACCCGCTGCGCGGCAGCCACCCCGCCGACTACTTCTACGAACTCCCGCACGGCGCCCGCCCCTGGATCGCCTCGGTCGACGAGGAGGGGCACGGGCTGGTGCAGACCTCCACCCAGGCGCTGCGCGGCCGCAAGCTCTTCGTCTGGGGCTCCGGCACCGGCGGCCGGCGCTGGCAGGAGTGGCTGACCGAACCCGGCACGCCCGGCTACGCCGAGATCCAGGCCGGCCTCGCCCGCACCCAGCTGGAACACGTACGCCTGGACCCCGGCGGGGAGTTCAGCTGGCTGGAGGCGTACGGCCCGGTCTCGGCGGACCCGGGCGTGGTGCACGGCGCCGACTGGTCCGCCGCCCGGACCGCGGTGGCCGCCCGCCTCGAGGCCGACCTACCGGGGGCCGCGGTCGAGGCCGCGCACGCCGCCTGGCGCCCGTACGCCGACGTGGAACCGGGGGAGCGGCTGGTCGAGGGCTCCGGCTGGGGCGCGCTGGAGGTCCTGCGCGGCGGGCTCAAACTGCCCGGCACGCCCTTCGAGGAGGGCGCCCTCGGCGACGAGCAGTCCCCCTGGGTGGAACTGCTGCGCACCGGGGTCTTCCCGGCCCCGCGACGGGTCGTACCGCCCGGCCCGAGCCTGGTCGCGCCGCACTGGCGGGACATGCTGGAGACCGCCCCGGCGGACCCGCTCACCGAGTACCACCTGGGCGTCGCCCAGTGGCACGCCGGGGACGTGGCCCAGGCGGTGCGCAGCTGGGAGCGGGGGCTGGCGCTGGCGCCCTCGCGGTGGCCGCTGCTGCGCTGCCTGGCGATGGCCGACGAGCTGGCCGGGGACGCCGAACGCGCCGCCGACCGCTTCGCGGAGGCCTTCACCGACCTGTGCGAGGAGAGCCGCGGGGGACCCGCCTGGACCGCGGCCCTGGCGGCCCTCGGCCGGGAGGCGCTGGCCGCCCTGCTCGCCGCGGCCCGGCCGGCCCAGGCCCGGTCGGTGTGGACCCGGCTGCCCGCGGAGGTCCGCTGCCGCGGCCGGTTCCGGTTGCTCACCTCCCGGCTGCTGCTGGCCGAGGGGGACATCGAGGGGGCCCGGGCGGTCTTCGACGAGGGCTTCGAGGTGGCCGACCTCCGCGAGGGCGACGAGGCGCTGTCCGACCAGTGGTCCCGCCTGAGCGCCGACCCGGTGCCCCGGCACTACGACTTCCGGATGCGCCCGTGACCCAGCCCGCCCCAGGCCCTGGGCTGCGGCCGACCGACGATCAAGGAGCAGTCATGGCCAAGGTGACCGTGTCCCTCGACGCCGACCTGGCGATCGAGGTGATGCTGCTGACCGGCACCGCCAACCCGCAGGACGCCGTCGAGCTGATCACCCGCGACTACCTGGCCCGGTCCCACCGCACCGAGGCCCGCACCGGGGAGGCGGCGGACGCCCACCGCACCGCCCGCGCGCCCCGGCCGGTGGAAGAGGGATAGCCCCCGCCGGGAGCGGCCCCGCCGCCCCGCCCGCCGGGTGGCAGCCGTCCCGGCGGGCGAGGACAGTGGGCAGCAGGGGCGGGCGAGCCGGGAGAGGACGGTGGGAGTCATGGCGGACGCGCTGCTGGAGCGGCACGCGCAGGCGCTCAAGCTCTTCGGTGACCTCGTGCACGCGGTCGGCCCGGACCAGTGGGGCGACGCCACCCCCTGCACCGAGTGGACCGTGCGGGACCTGGTCAACCACGTCACCGGGGAACAGATGTGGATCCCGCCGCTGGTCACCGAGGGGCTGACGGTCGCCGAGGTCGGCGGCGCCCTCGACGGGGACCTGCTCGGCGAGGACCCCTCCGACGCCTGGGACCGGGCGGCCGCCGGGTCGGCCGCCGCCTTCGCGGCCCCCGGCGCCCTGGAGAAGACGGTCCAGCTCTCCTACGGCCCGGCCAAGGCCGCCGCGTACTGCTCGGAGCTGACGGCCGACGCGGCCGTGCACGCCTGGGACCTGGCCCGCGGGATCGGTGCGGACGACCGGCTCCCCGCGGACCTGGTCGAGTACTCCCTCAAAGAGGTCATGCCCTACGCCGACGGGCTCGCGGCCAGCGGCATGTTCGCCGAGCCGCTGGACATCCCGCCGGGCGCCGACGCGCAGACCCGGCTGCTGGCCCTGCTCGGCCGCAAGGGCTGAGCCCCGCGACGCGGCCGCGCGGGCCGGGCCCCGGTCCCCGGACGCGCCCGCCCGGGTCCGTTTCCGGTACCGCGTCCCACCTCCGGCCGACCCCGTTCTCCGGATAAAGGGGCAAAACCTCCCAGATCTCCGTATAAAGGGCATGAGAACCCTAGGGAGGCGGGCGGCGGCGTGGAAGCGGACGGGGCGGTGGCGCAGGTGCGGCGGGCGGTGCCCGAGGGCCGGGGTCCCGTCCGCTTCGGCCCGCCCGCGCCCGGCACCGGACTGCCCGTCCTCCCCGAGCTGACCGCCGTACTGGCCGCCGCGGCCGACCGGGGCGGCCCCGAACCGCCCGGCGGCGGCGCACCGCTGCGGCTGGCCGCGCGCGGCTTCTGGGAGCGCCGGGGCCTGTACCCGGGCCCGGCCGGCCCCGACCGGATCGCGGCCGCCCCCGGCGCCCCCGCCCTGCTGCTCGCCCTCCTCGGCGCCTTCGGCGGCGACGTGCTGCTGCCCCGCCCCTGCCCCGCCTGGTGGACCCCCACGGCCCGGCTGCTGGGCCGGCGGGCCTTCCACGTGCCCACCCCCGCCGAGTGCGGCGGCGTACCCGACCCGTACGCCCTGCTGGAGACCGTACGGCGGGTGCGGGCCGAGGGCGGCGACCCCCGGGTGCTCCTGCTGTCCGTGGCCGACGACCCCACCGGCACGGTCGCCCCGCCCGAGGTGCTGCGGGCCGCCTGCGAGGCCGCGGTCTCCGAAGGGCTGGCCGTGATCAGCGACGAGACCTGGCGCGAGACCGTGCACCGCCCGCACGAGACCGTGCTGGTCAGCCCCGCGGAGATGTGCCCGCAGGACGTGACGGTCCTGGTCGACCTGGCCGGCTCGCTGCTGCCCGCCGGCTGGCCGGCGGCGGTGGCCCGCTTCCCCGGCACCCCCGCCGGCCACCGGCTGCACGCCCGTACCCTCGACGTCCTCGCCGCCACCGGCGCCCTGCTCGCCGCCCCGGTCGCGGCCGCCGCCGGGTACGCCCTCACCGAGCCGCCGCCGGTCGCCGCCCGGGCCGCCGCCGCGGCCCGGGCGCACGGCGCGGTGGCCGCCGCCATGCACCGGATCCTGCTCGGCGCCGGCGCCCTCGCCCGGCCCCCGCAGGCGGGCCGGCACCTCTACGCCGACCTCACCCCGCTGCGCGCCGGACTGGCCCGGCACGGCGTCGGCGACGCCCTGGAACTCGAGGATCACCTCAGTTCCCGTCTCGGTGTCCTCGCCCCCGGAGGGCAGCGCTTCGGGGACGAACTGGGCGCCCCGCGCGCCCGGCTGGCGACGGAACCCCTGCTCGGGGGCACCGAATCGGAACGGCTGGCCGCCCTGCGGGCCGAGGATCCGCTCGCGGTACCGCACGTCCAGCGATCCATGAGCGACTTCGGATCGGTGTTCGATGAGCTCAGCTGACAATGCCGGTGTCCGGCAGCGAACCGCCCGTGAATCGAACCGCCCGTGAATGGAGTCGCCTCGATGACGGAACAGACGGAACGGACCGTGCGCACCGCCCCCGGCCCGCGCCCGGGTCAGGCCGTCCGCCCTGCTCCCGGTATGCGCCCGCTCGGCGAACACCGCACCTGGCCCCGGTCCTTCGCGGACCGGCTCACCGCCCCGCTGCCCGGCGTCCGCTCCTTCGCCAAGCTGGCCCGCGAGGGCGCCTTCCGGCCCACCGCCGAAGGCCTGCACGGCATCCCCGACCTGCCGTACGCGCCCGGGCCGCTGCCCGCCGCCACCGGCACGCTCTCCGTCACCTGGGCCGGGCACGCCAGCTGGATCGTCCGGATCGGCGGGCTGACGATCCTCACCGACCCGGTCTGGTCCCGCAAGATCCTCGGCACCCCGGCCCGGATGACCCCCGTCGGGGTCCGCTGGGAGGACCTGCCCCGGATCGACGCCGTGGTCATCAGCCACAACCACTACGACCACCTCGACGCGCCCACCCTGCGGCGGCTGCCCCGGGACACCCCGCTGCTGGTCCCGGCCGGACTCGCCCGCTGGTGCCGCCGCCGCGGCTTCAGCCACGTCACCGAGCTCGACTGGTGGGAGGCCGTGCAGCTGGGTCCGGTCACCTTCGACTTCGTACCGGCCCACCACTGGTCCAAGCGCGGGCTGCTGGACACCTGCCGCACCCTGTGGGGCGGCTGGGTGCTCACCGACACGCTCACCCGGCAGAGCCTCTACTTCGCCGGGGACACCGGCTACGGCCACTGGTTCGCCGAGATCGGCCGCCGCTTCCCCGGCCTGGACCTCGCCCTCATGCCGATCGGCGCCTACGCCCCGCGCTGGTGGCTGCGGGACGTGCACGCCGACCCCGAGGAGGCCGTACAGGCCACCCTGGACCTCGGCGCGCACCGGATGGCCCCCATGCACTGGGGGACCTTCGTGCTGTCCGCAGAACCGGTCCTGGAGCCGCTGCAACGCGTCCGCGAGGCCTGGTCGCGGGCCTGCATGCCGCGCGAGGCCCTGTGGGACCTGCCGGTCGGCGCCTCCCGGAGCCTGCCCGCCTGACCGCCGGCCGCCCGGCCGCGCCCCGCGGCCGGGCCGCCCACGCCGTCCTAGCCCTCGGCGACCGGCCCCCGCCGCCGCAGCCGGCGCCACAGCGGCGGCACCGCGCTGATCAGCAGCGTCAGACCGACCGCCAGCACCACGCCCTTCCACGGGTCGTGGAACAACGACCCGCCCAGGATCCCGATCAGCTGGTACGTCGCCGCCCACGCCAGGCAGGCCGGCACGTCACCGCGGACGAAGGCGCGCAGCGGCAGCCGGGCCAGCAGGCAGGCCAGCATCACCGGGATCCGGCCCGCCGGGATCAGCCGGGACAGCACCAGCACCATCACGCCGTGATCGGTCAGCTGCTGCTGGGCCGCCGCCAGCTTCTCCGGCGCGGCCCGGCCGCGCAGCTGCGCCAGCCAGCGCGAGCCGTTGCGGGACCGCACGCCCCGCTGCCCCAGCCAGTACAGCGCGACATCGCCGAGGAACGCCCCCAGCGCCCCCACCAGGAACACCAGCAACAGCCCCACCGGCAGGGTCTGGTGGTGGAAGGCCACCACCGCCGCCGAGCTCACCAGCGCCCCCGTGGGGATCACCGGTACCAGCGCCCCCAGCGCCACCAGCAGGAACAGCGCCGGGTACCCGACGGCCTGCTGGGTCGACTCGGGCGGCACCGACCGGGTCACTTCGAGCAGAATCACGCCACCACGCTCTCCCCGTGCGCCAGCTTGGCCACCGTCACCCGCGGGGCGAGCTCGGCGGCGTGCCGGACGAACTCGTCCCCCGGAGCGTGGAACTCGTGCGGCCGCACCGCGTCCATGCCGATCGGCCAGAACGTGCCGTAGTGCACCGGCACCGCCCGGCGCGCCGCCGTCAGCCCCGCCAGCGCCTGCGCGGCCCGCCGCGCGTCCAGGTGCCCGGGGCCCAGGTAGGGGCCCCAGCCGCCGACCGGCAGCAGCGCCACGTCCACCGGCCCGACCTCCTGCGCCATCGTCTCGAACAGCCCGGTGTCCCCGGCGAAGTACGTCCGCTCCGCGCCCTCGACCACGTACCCGAGCGCGGGCACCCGGTGCGGGCCCACCGGCAGCCGGCGGCCGTCGTGCCGGGCACTGACCGCCCGCACCCGCACCGCCCCCACCGCGACCTCCTCGCCCGGCGCCACCTCGGTCAGCGACAGGTGCCGCAGCCGGGCCAGCCCCGGGACCGCCCGCGGCGCGCCGCGCGGCACTAGCACCCGGGTACCGGGCGCCAGCCGGGCCAGCGAGGGCAGGTGGAGGTGGTCCGAGTGCAGGTGCGAGACCAGCACGGCGTCGGCCTCCGCGGCCCGCGGCGGCGGTGGCGCCCCGCGCCGGCGCCGCAGGTGGGCCAGCCGGCCGGTGAACAGCGGATCGGTCAACAGGCGCACCCCCGAGTCCTCGACGGTACAGGTGGCATGACCCCACCACGTGATCTCCACCGGCACGCGCACCCCTCCTCGACCGACCCTGGGCCTGCCCCGAGCGTAGGCGCTGCCGCGGCGCGGTGCCTCGACTGCGGCCGGAGCGGGCTCAGCCGGCCGGCTGCGGCAGCGGCAGCCGGTGCACCGCCTCGAAGCTGAGGTTGTCGTAGTGGGCGGTGAAGAACGGCGCCACGGCCAGCTCCGTGCCCGCGCCCGCGTCCCGGGCCACCACCCGCGCCCGGCGGGCCGTCTTGTCCAGCCCCGCCGCGTGCGAGCGGCCCAACCGGACCGTCCGGGCCACGTCGTCCGCCCGCACCGTCAGGAAGCAGTCCCACACCCCGGGGGCCAGCGGCCCCCCGCCGTCCACCCGGGCCAGGTCCACGTCCGCCCGGAAACCGGCCCCGCTCAGGTCCACGCCCCGCCGCTCGCCCTCCGCCGCCAGACCCGGGGCCGGCCGCGGCACCGCCGGGACCGACAGCTCCCGGCCGGTGGCCCGCTCGCGCAGCACCAGCTCGCTCGCCATCCGCCCGGTCCCGAAGGACTCCAGGTAGGCGTGCCCGGTCAGCCGCACCACGGAGTCCTTCCACCCGATGCCGTCCAGGTGGTGCCGGGCCTTGACGGTGTCCGTGATCTCGAACAGCTCGTCCGGCAGCCCCACCGCCGGATCGCGGAAGTACGGGTAGCAGCGGAACAGCCGCCCGCCGTCGGCCAGCTGCTGCGGCGGCTGCTGCGCCGGGTCGTAGCCGGCCAGGTGCTCGAAGGCCTCCATCGCCCCGCCCTGGAACGCGTACATCCGGATCGCGTCCAGCTGCGAGAGCTCGCCGGTCATCTCCGGGCGCCAGTACGCCTCGCACAGCGCCCGGCCGCGCCGGTAGACCTCGGCGGTGAAGTCCGGGTAGTCCCGGTGCGCCCAGGCGGCCGGCCGCAGCGCCTTGGCCAGCAGCGCCCGGAAGTGCCGGCCCAGCATCCGGCGGCGCCCCACCGGGTCGGTGACCCGCTCGTGGACCATCCGCATCACCCGCTCGATGTGCTCGACCGTCTCGTGCGCGGTCCGCCCCCGGGAGGTGATGTTCTGCCCGTCCTCGCGGCGGCGCAGGTAGTAGCAGTCGTAGTCGCCGACCACCGAGATCTTCCCCGCCGCCAGGTAGGCCGCGGTCACGAAGAGCTGGTCCTCGCCGAACCACAGGTCCTCGGGGTAGCGGATCGGCTCCTTCTCGAGGATCTGGCGGCGGATGAGCTTGGCGCTGTGCAGCGCCCGGTACACCTCGGAGGTGAACAGGTCCGCCTCCTCGGCATGGCGGTGCGCCTTGTCGGAGACGGTGCGGCCCAGTCCGACCAGCTTCGCCAGGACCACGTCGCTGCCCTGGGTGTCGGCCATCCGCACCAGCCGCTCCAGGGTCTCGGGCCCCAGCACGTCGTCCGCGTCCACCACGTACACGTACCGGCCCCGGGCCAGGTCCAGGGCCCGGTTCCGGGGCCGGCTGGGCCCGCCGGAGTTCTCCTGGTGGACCACCCGCAGCTGCGGGAAGCGGGCCGCCCAGCGGTCCAGCTCGGCGCCGCTGCCGTCGGTGGAACCGTCGTCGACCGCTATGACCTCGATCCGCTCGACGCCCAGCGTCTGCCCGGTCACCGACTCCAGGCACTCCGTGAGGTACGGCATCGCGTTGTACACCGCGATGACCACGGAGACGTCGGGCACCCGCCCGGGCTGCTGCCAGGCCGCGGGCGGAGTGGGCGGATACGTGCTCATGTGCCGGATTCCTGTTCCTGCGCGGACGGGCCGAGGGGTAGGCAGAGAGTATGAAGCGGCCGGCGGACGGCGTGCGCGCCGGGGGGCCCGGCCGACCGATTTCGCCCCCCGCCACCCCCTCCTCGCGGGCCCCCGATCGGAGTAGGGTCGGGCGCCATGAATGAGGTGCGCGTGGCCGCTATCGCGAGTCTGGCCCCGCTGGAACAGCTCGACGCCGACCCGTTCGTCGTCGACACCCGCAGCCAGCAGGCCATGTGCGCCCGCTGGGCGGCCGATCAGGGGTACGTGGTGACCCGCCAGCTCTTCGTCTACGGCCTGCGCCCCGACCACTGCGGCCTGTGGTCCGACGTGGACGCCGGCGAGGTGGACCTCTTCGTCGCACCGAACCTGCGCGTGCTGGCCACGGCCCTGCGCTCGGTCGAGGAGTTCACCGCCGAGTGCACCCGGCGCGGGGTGCGGCTGGAAACCGTCGGGCTGGACGAGCCCGCGTACACCTCCGCCATGAAGGCCGAGGTGCACCGGCGGCTCTCCATGCCCACCGCCGGGTACGACGGGACCTGACGCCCGGCCACGCCCGGCCACGGGACGGGTGGGGCGGACGGTGCCCCTGGGGTGCCCGCTCCCGGCGGGGCACAAGTGTGCCTCCACCGCCACTGGGTGCGTCTTCTGAATCCTCCGGGTAAGGGCCTTTCGTGCGAGGCTGGCAAGGGGCCCCGCGGGCGTTGGCGGGCTTGGACGTGAGGCGGGTGCGGGGTGCTCAGAAGGCGTTGGCGGACCACGGGCAACGCCCTGCTGCGGGTGATCGCGGTCTGGGCGGTCTCCACCCTGACGATGCTCGTGCTGGCCGGAATCCTCCCCGACTTCGAGCTCCAGTCCCCGGACGGCGACAGCATCACCCGCATCGCCCTCACCGCCGCCTGGGGCGCCGGCGCCTTCGGCCTGCTCGGCGCCCTGGTCTGGCCGGCGCTGGTCCGCGCCCTGCTGCTGGTCCCCGCGCTCGTCCTCGGCCTGCTGGTGTTCTTCCTCAACGGCTCGCTGCTGCTGATCGCCCTCTCCCTGATCCCCGACGGCCGGGGCGCGGCCGACCCGCAGACCGCCGTGGTGGTCGCCGCGGTCATGTCGGCCGTGGCCTCCGCCACCTCCACCGCCCTCGCCGTCCGCGACGACAACGCCTACCGGCGGCGCCTGTACCGCCTCGCCGACCGCCGGCGGCGCCGCCGGGGCCGCGAGCGCACCCCCGGCGAGGCCACCCCGGGCATGGTCTTCCTCCAGCTCGACGGCGTCGGCCACGACGTGCTGCGGGGCGCCGTCGGCCGGGGCCTGATGCCCACCGTCGCCACCTGGCTCGAGCAGGGCAGCCACCGCGTCACCCCCTGGTACACCGACTGGTCCAGCCAGACCGGCGCCAGCCAGCTCGGCATCCTGCACGGCTCCACCTTCGACGTGCCGGCCTTCCGCTGGTACGAGAAGGACACCGGCGAGACGGTCGTCTGCAACCGGCCCACCAGCGCCGCCGAACTCCAGCGCCGCGCCATCGCCCGCACCGGCGACGGCGGCCTGCTCACCCTCGACGGCGCCAGCCGCGGCAACCTCTTCAGCGGCGGCGCCGACCAGCTCGCGCTGGTCCTGTCGGTCTCCGCCCGCCGCGGCCGGGAGAACCGCTCCCGGGCCGGCTACTTCGCCTACTTCTCCGACCCGGCCAACGCCGTCCGCACCGCCCTCTCCCTGGTCGCCGAGGTGGGCCGGGAGATCGCCCAGGGCCTGGCGGCCCGGCTGCGCGGGGTGCGGCCCCGGGTCTCCCGGGGCGGCGCCTACCCCTTCATCCGGGCCTTCGCCACCGTCGTGGAGCGGGACGTGGTGGTGGCCGCGGTGATCGGGGACATGCTGGCCGGCCGCGCCGCGGTCTACGCCGACCTGGTCGCCTACGACGAGGTGGCCCACCACTCCGGACCCGCCAGCCGGGACGCCGAGAAGGTCCTGGAGCGGCTGGACCGCTCCATCGCGCTGATCGCCCAGGTCGCCGAGCACGCCCCCCGGGACTACCGGATCGTCCTGCTGTCCGACCACGGCCAGAGCCCCGGCGAGACCTTCCTCGGCCGCTACGGGCTCACCCTCAAGGACCTGGTGCGCGCCGGCTGCGGGCTGCCGGTACCCCGCCGGGCCGGTCGCACCCACAGCGGCGCCGAGGCCCGGGCGGCCGTCCGCACCGCCCTGCACCGGCCCGTGGAGGAGGACGCCGGGCCCGGCCGCCCCGGCCCGGGCCCCGACCCGGTGGTGCTGGCCTCGGGCAACCTGGGCCTGATCTCCTTCCCCGACGTCCCCGAGCGGATGACCCGGCAGCAGATCGACCACCGCTACCCGGCGCTGCTGACCACCCTCGCGAACCACCCCGGCATCGGCTTCCTGCTGGTACGCGACGCCGAGCGCGGGGGAGTGGTGCTGGCGGCGGGCGGCGGCGAGGCGGCGCTGGCCGAGCCCGGGGCAGCGGAGCGGCTGCTGGCCCCCTTCGGCCCGGGCGCGGCCGGGGCGGTCCGGCGCACCGACTCCTTCCCGCACGTCGCGGACGTGATGGTGAACTCCGCGTACTTCCCCGAGACCGGCGAGGTGCACGCCTTTGAAGAGCAGATCGGCTCGCACGGCGGCCTGGGCGGAGAGCAGGGCCGGCCCTTCCTCCTGTGGCCGGTGGAGCTCTCCGCGCCGGGGGAGCCGGTGGGCGCCGAGCGGGTCCACCGGGTGCTGCGCCGCTGGCTGCGCGAGGCGGCCGGCCCCCAGGTGCCGCTGACCCTGCCGGCGGAGCTCCCCGCGGCCGCTCCGGTCCGGCCGGACCCGGCGCCGCGCTGACCCCGCCGCCGTCCCGGGCGTGCGGCCGGGCGCGGACACGCCGGAGGCCCGGACCCCCGCGGGGGAGTCCGGGCCTCCGGCGACCGACCCGGCGGACCGGGACGGCCGACGACTAGTCGAGGTAGTCGCGCAGCACCTGGGAGCGGGACGGGTGGCGCAGCTTCGACATGGTCTTGGACTCGATCTGGCGGATCCGCTCACGGGTGACCCCGTAGACCCGGCCGATCTCGTCCAGCGTCTTGGGCTGGCCGTCGTTGAGGCCGTAGCGCATGGACACCACGCCCGCCTCGCGCTCCGAGAGCGTGCCCAGGATCGACTGCAGCTGCTCCTGGAGGAAGGTGAAGGAGACCGCGTCGGCCGGCACGACCGCCTCGGAGTCCTCGATCAGGTCACCGAACTCGCTGTCGCCCTCCTCACCCAGGGGGGTGTGCAGGGAGATCGGCTCGCGCCCGTACTTCTGGACCTCGATGACCTTCTCGGGGGTCATGTCGAGTTCCTTGCCCAGCTCCTCCGGGGTGGGCTCGCGGCCCAGGTCCTGGAGCATCTGGCGCTGCACGCGGGCGAGCTTGTTGATGATCTCGACCATGTGCACGGGGATGCGGATGGTGCGCGACTGGTCCGCCATGGCGCGGGTGATCGCCTGCCGGATCCACCAGGTCGCGTAGGTGGAGAACTTGAAGCCCTTGGTGTAGTCGAACTTCTCCACCGCGCGGATCAGACCGACGTTGCCCTCCTGGATCAGGTCCAGGAAGAGCATGCCGCGGCCGGTGTAGCGCTTGGCCAGCGAGACCACCAGGCGGAGGTTGGCCTCCAGCAGGTGGTTCTTGGCACGCCGGCCGTCCTCCACGAGGATCTCCAGCTCGCGCTTGTACGCGGGCTTGAGGTCGTCCTCCTCGTCCAGGATGTACTCGGAGAACAGGCCCGCCTCGATGCGCTTGGCGAGCTCGACCTCCTGCTCGGCGTTGAGCAGCGGCACCTTTCCGATGAGCTTCAGGTAGTCCTTGACGGGGTCGGCGGTGGCGCCGGCGACCATGACCGTCTGGGCCGGGGCGTCGTCGTCGTCCTCGTCGGACAGGACGAAGCCCTGCGCGCCGGGCTTGGCCGTCTCCTCCTCGGGCTCGTCGGCCAGGTCCTCGGCCCACTCCTCGCCCTCGAGCTCGACGGTCTCGCCATCGGCGTCCTTGGCCGTCTTCTTGGTGGCGGCGGTCTTCTTCGTGGCGGTCTTCTTGGCGGCGGTCTTCTTGACCGTGCGCTTCTTCGGCTCGGCGGCGGTGCCGGCCTCGGCCGTGACGACGGTCTCGTCCTCGGCCGGGACCTGCGGCGATGCGGATATGGCCGTCGCCGGGGCGGCGGTCTTGCGCGCACCGATGGGACGCGGAGCGGCGGCCGCCTTCTTGGCCACCGTGCGGGCCGGGGCCGCCGCGGCCTTGCGCGGCTTCTTCGCGGCGGTCTTGGCGGCGGGGGCGGCGCTGACGTGCAGGGCCACGCCTTCCTCGTCCAGGACCTGGTTCAGGCTGCGCAGGACCCGCTTCCACTGGTCCACCGGGATGCGGCCGGCCTCGAAGGCCTGGCGCACGTCGTCACCGTTGATGTGACCCTGCTCGCGGCCGCGCTCGACGAGCGCGACCAGGGCCTCGGATTCGGCGATCTCCGGAGGGAACGTACGGGACGGGCTGAGCGACACAAGGAGCCTCTCGTTGCGAACAGATAAAGGACGGGCGGGACATCATCGCGCGACTGCAGCGGGACGGACCAATCCGGGTCTGTCCAACTGGGCCGCGCGAGGACACCTGTCGGTTCATCGCGTGCCCGAGTCGAAGTGTTACGCGCTGAATTGAGTGACCTGCGCCACGCCGTGTATCCGCGCCGCCCGCCTCAGCCCGGTTTGCGGGCCTCGATGAGGAAGCGGGTGGTGTGGGCGACGAAGGGGCCTTCGCGCTCGATCCGGTCGTGGAGCTCGCGCAGCCGGTCCCGATAGTGGCCGACCGTGAAGCCCGGCACCATCCAGATCACCTTCCTCAAAAAGTAGATCACGGCTCCGATGTCGTTGAACTCCGTCCGCAGCCGCTCCGAGCGCAGATCGACCACTTCCAGACCGGCCGCGGCCGCTCCCTGCTGGGCCAGATCGGGGTGGCGGGCGTTCTTGACCTCCTCGGGCTGGGTGCCCAGGAAGAACTCGACCAGCTCGAAGACGCTGGCCGGTCCGACCTGCTGCGAGAAGTACGTGCCGCCCGGGCGCAGCACCCGGGCGATCTCCTCCCACCAGATGGTCACGGGGTGCCGGCTGGACACCAGGTCGAAGGCGTCGTCCGCGAACGGCAGCGGCGGCTCGTCCGTGTCCGACACCACCACCGCGCCCAGCGGGTGCAGCAGGGCCGTGGCCTTGGCCACGTTCGGCGGCCAGCCCTCGGTGGCCACCATCAGCGGCGGCAGCGGGCCGGCCCCGGCAAGCACCTCCCCGCCGCCGGTCTGGATGTCCAGGGCCGCCCGGGCCCGGCCCAGCCGCTCGCCCAGCAGCCGCTGGTACCCCCAGGAGGGGCGTTCCTCACTGGCCCGGCCGTCCAGCCAGGAGAAGTCCCAGCCGGCGACCGAGACGGACTCGGCCTCGGCCACGAGTGTGTCGAAAACAGGTGCCATGTCGCGATCGTCCCAGCAGAGGGCCGGGGTCTGCCACCGGATTGCGGGCGGGCGCTGGTCTAGAGTGGGCGACGGGCCGTGACTGGCGCTTGGGTGGATCACCACCGGGGAGCGGCCCGACGTACGCGGGGCCGTGGGGCACCGGTACGCCGATGCCGCGCGCCTGGGCGAACCGCGATTTCCGCAGCGACGTTCAGGAGACCCCGTGACGACTGCCCAGACCGCCCGCCTCATGGACGGCACCGCCGTGGCCCGCCGGATCACCGAGCAGACCGCCCGGTACGCCGAAACGATCACTCAGGCCACCGGCACCGCGCCCTGCCTGGCCACCGTGCTGGTCGGCGAGGACCCCGCCTCGGTCACCTACGTGAAGATGAAGCAGAACCGCTGCGCCAAGGCCGGCATCACCTCGCGGCACGTGGCCCTGCCCGCCGAGACCACCACCGAGGAGCTGGTCGCGGCCATCACCGCGCTCTCCGAGGACCCCGAGGTGCACGGCATCCTGCTCCAGCACCCGGTCCCGCACCACATCGACGAGCGGGCCGCCTTTGAAGCCATCGCCCCCGCCAAGGACGTCGACGGGGTCACCATGCACTCCTTCGCGGCCATGAGCTTCGGTGAGCCGGGCTTCGTCTCCTGCACCCCCGGCGGCATCATGCGCCTGCTGGAGGAGTACGACGTGGAGCTGACGGGCAAGCGCGCGGTGGTCGTCGGCCGCAGCGCGATCCTCGGCAAGCCGGCCGGCATGCTGCTGCTCGCCAAGGACGCCACCGTCACCTACTGCCACTCCCGCACGGTCGACCTCCCCTCGATCGTCCGCGAGGCGGACGTGCTGGTGGCCGCGGTGGGCCGGGCCGAGTTCATCAAGGGCGAGGACATCAAGCCCGGCGCGGTGGTCCTGGACGCCGGCTACAACGAGGGCAACGTCGGCGACGTGCACTTCGAGTCCGCCGCCGAGCGCGCCTCGCTGATCACCCCGGTGCCCGGCGGCGTGGGCCCGATGACCATCGCCGTGCTGCTCGAGCAGACCGTGCTGGCCGCGGCCGCGCAGCAGGGCGTGGACCTCCAGGACGCCGCCGACCAGGCCTGACGCCCTCGGCAGGGACCGACGCCCCGGGCCGTGCGGCCCGGGGCGTCGGGGCATCCCCGGGACGATCCGGACCGAACGGACGATCCCCGGCGGGGGCTCCGGCGGCTGCAATGAATATGTGAAGACGGAGATAGCCATGCAGTCCGGGGCCCGCCCCGGTGCGACGGCGAGCCGGCCGGCCCGCCGTCGACACCCGCGCGGGCTCGCCACCCTCGTCCTGGCCGAGCTGTGGGAGCGCTTCAGCCTCTACGGCATGGTCGCCATCCTCGTGCACTTCCTGGCCGCGCCCCTCGCCAAGGGCGGGATGGGCCTGCACGAGGGCACCGCGGAGGCCGTCGAAGGCGTCTACATGGCGATGATCTCGCTGCTGGCGCTGCCCGGCGGCTGGATCGCGGACCGCTTCCTGGGCGCCCGCCGCGCCGTCTTCTGGGGCGGTCTGGTGATCATGACGGGGCACGTGGCGCTGGCCGTACCGGGCCGTGGCTTCGTCTGGGCCGGCCTGGTCCTCATCGTGCTCGGCACCGGCCTGCTCAAGCCCAACATCTCCGCCCTGGTCGGCCGGCTCTACGCACCCGACGACGACCAGCGCCGGGACGCCGGCTACTCGCTCTTCTACATGGGCATCAACCTGGGCGCCGTGCTCGCGCCGCTGGTCGTCGGCTACCTCGGCGAGGAGGTCGACTGGCACCTCGGCTTCGGCGCCGCCGCCGTCGGCATGGCGCTCGGCCTGGTCCAGTACGTCCTCGGCGGCCGCCGGCTGTCCCGGCAGCTGCGGGAGGACCCGGTCGTCCCGCTCACCCCGGCCGAGCGCCGCAAGGTCGTGCACACGGGCGCCTACGGCGTGGTCCTCACCGGCTGCCTGATCGCCCTGCTGGCCGTCGCGCACGCCCTGACCACCGACAGCGTCACCTTCGTGCTGACCCTGGTCGCCGTGGTCGTGCCGGCCGGCGTGCTGGTCTCGATGTACCGCAGCCCCAAGGTCACCCGCACCGAGCGGACCCGGCTGCGGGCGTACGTGTGGCTCTTCCTGGCCGCCACGCTGTTCTGGCTGGTCTACGACCAGATGGGCAACGAGCTGAACATGTTCGCCGCCCAGAAGACCGACCTCAGCCTGCTCGGCTGGCACGTCCCGGCGAGCTGGACCCAGTCGATCCCGGCCTTCTTCGTGATCGCCCTGGCCCCGGTCTTCGCCTCCTTCTGGGTGCGCCGCGGCCGCCGGATGAGCACCCCGCTCAAGTTCGGCCTGGCCCTGCTGCTGGTCGGCGCGTCCTTCGTGGTCATGTCCGCCGCCGCGGCCATCGCCTCCACCGGGGTCAAGGTCTCCCTGATGTGGCTGGTCGGCGTGTACGTCATCCAGGTCATGGGCGAGATGTGCCTGAGCCCGGTCGGCCTGTCGGTCACCACCAAGCTGGCCCCGCGGGCCTTCACCAACCAGATGATGGGCGTCTGGTTCCTCGCCGCCGCCACCGGCGACGCGATCGGCGGCCAGCTCCCGCGCCTGGACGCCGTCATGGGCCAGTCCTGGAACTTCCTCTGGCAGGGCGCCATGGTCCTGGCCGCCGGCGCCGCGATGGTCCTCTTCACCCGCCGCCTGACCCGCCTGACCGGCGAGGCGGCCCCCGCGGCGGCCTGAGCGCCGCATTACCTCCGGGGTAATCGACCCGCCGCCCGGCGGGCGCCAAGGTGGGGGTGTCGGGTTCCGGGAGGCGCACTCCTCCCGGAACCCGGGTCCCCCACCTACTGCCTTGGAGGCTGATCCGCCATGTCCGCGACCTTCATCTCCGGTGTCGCCCGCACGACCGAGCCGCGGCTGGCGCTGCGGCGCTTCCTGGCCCTGGACGCGGTCGTGACGGGGGCCAACGGGCTGGCGTACGCCGCCTTCTCCGGACCGGTCGGACGGCTGCTCGGGGTCGGGTCCACGCTGGTGCTCGAACTCGGGGTGCTGCTGACCCTCTACGCCGCCGCCGTCGGCCTGCTCGCCGCCCGCCGCGAGCCGGCCGCCTTCCCGGTCCGGCTGGTCATCGAGACCAACCTGGCCTGGGCGGTGCTCAGCATCCTCGCGACGGCCGTGTGGTTCGAGCCCAGCACCGCGGGGCTCGTGTGGATCCCGGCCCAGGCCGTGACCGTCCTCGGCTTCGCCGTACTCCAGCAGCTGGCGCTGCGCTCACGGACCCAGTGAGCGCAGGTACTTCACCGTCGCCGGGTCGGCCGGGAGCATGGTCTCGATGGCCAGCTCGGCGACGGTCACGTCCATCGGGGTGTTGAAGGTCGAGATCGAGGAGACGAACGACAGCACCTGCCCGCCGAGTTCGATCCGCAGCGGGAGCGCGAAGTACGGCACCGGCTCCGCGTCCGGCCCCGGGTCCTCGGGATGCCGGTCGGGCAGCGGATAGGCCGCGACCTCGTCGTACAGCGCCCGCAGGGACTCCGAACGCGCCAGCGCGATCTGCCGTTCCATCTGGGCCAGCAGATGTCCGCGCCACTCCAGGAAGTTGAGGATCCGCGGCGCCAGGCCCTCCGGGTGCAGCGTGATCCGGACGGCGTTGACCGGCGGGGCCAGCAGGTGCTCCGGCAGCCCCTCCAGCATCATCGCGATCCCGCGGTTGGCGGCGACCACGTCGTACGTCGCGTCCACCACGAGCGCCGGGTAAGGCTCGTACCCCGACAGCAGGCGCTCCAGCCCCTCGCGCAGGGCGCCCATGGCCGGGTCGGCCAGCGGGGTCTGCGTGTACCGCGGCGCGTAACCGGCCGCCAGCAGCAGGGCGTTGCGCTCCCGGACCGGCACCTCCAGGTGGTCGGCCAGCCGCAGCAGCATCTCCTCGCTGGGCCGGGCCCGTCCGGTCTCGATGAAGCTGATGTGCCGGGCCGAGGAGTCGGCCCGGATCGCCAGGTCCAGCTGGCTGATCCGGCGCCGCTGCCGCCAGGTGCGCAGCAGCGGCCCCGCGCCGCCGGTGGACGTGCCCGGCCCCGGGGTCGTCGTCGTCATGACGCGACCCTACCCAACGCCTCTCAGCCCAGGTCCAAGGCGTTCCGCAGGCCCAGCCGGTAGCGCAGCCGGTCGGCCCGGCGCAGCGGTTCCAGCTCCGGCGGCCGGTACATCGGCGTCACCGTGCACCGCTGCGCCCCCGAACCCGTCCGGTCCAGCAGGGCGTTGACCGCGGCCCGGGCCGCCGAGTTGGCCCCCTCCATGGTCGCCAGGTCGATCGGGACGGCCACGTAGTCCCCGCACAGGAACAGGTTCGGCACCCGGGTGGCCGCCGTCGGCCGGTCGTAGAGCGTGCCCACCGGGTGCACCAGCAGTTCGTCCTCGTTGGCCGCGTCGGGGGTGCCCAGGCCGCTCACCCCGGGGTCCAGGAACCACGAGTGCAGGTCCCCGTCGCTCAGCACCGTGCGGCCGGTGTCGTTCAGCGAGGCCTTCAGCTGCGCCCACACCTCCCGGGCGACCTCCTCGCGGGTGCACTCCTTCGCCGTCTTCCCGTACAGGATCCCCGGCTTGTCCCACTCGGAGACGTCCACCGACAGGCAGTCCACCGCCACCCCGTCGCCGTAGGCCGCGGCGAACTCCCGCCCGGGCCAGTGCTCGGCCTGCTGGATGGCGGTCAACGACCATGGCGAGTCGATGCAGTTGACGTGTCCGTGGACCATCGGGGCGCGCCGGGTCAGGTAGAACTGGATGCCGGTCATCCAGTCGGTGGCCAGCCGGTCGCAACGGGCCAGCATCGGGTCCGCGGCCCGCAGCGCCGGGCCCCAGGTCCGGCGCGCCCGCTCGACCGGCAGGGCGCACACGAAGTGGTCCGCGTCCACCCGCCGGACCGTGCCGTCCGGGTCCTCGACCAGCGCGTGGTCGATCCGGCCGGCGGCGTACACCAGCTCGCGCAGGGCCGGTCCGACCGCGAACTCCACGCCCAGCGCGCGCAGGTGGGTGACCCAGGGGTCGATCCAGGCCTCGTTCGTGGGGGCGTTGAGGATCCGGTCGGGCGGGCCGTCGGCGCCCCGGCCCAGCGCGTTGAAGACGAAGGCCTCGCCGAGGGTGCCCACCGTCCGGGTGGAAGCCTCCTCCGCCTTGGTGGCGACGATGTTGCGGGTGATGCCCACGGCCAGGATCCGCTGGTACTCGGCCGACATCTGCGCCGCCCGCACGAACTGCCACCAGGGCGTGCGCTCCCACACCTCGGTGCGCCGCTCGTCGCAGCTGGTCAGGAAGACCAGGACGCGGTTGACGAAGTACGCCACCTCGTGGGCCGGCAGCCGGGCGAAGGTCTGCAGCATCCCGGTCAGCGCCCGGCCGATCTCCTCGGGGGTGAGCGCGGCGGGCTGCGGGGACCAGGGGATCGGGGCGCGCAGGTCCTCCCGGCCGGCGGCCCGGGCGAACATCATCTCCGGGGGCGCGACCAGGTTGTCCCACACCCCGTTCGGGTTCCCGGGGTAGGGGATCCGCCGCATCGTGTCCGGGAGGTTGTGGTAGATCCCGGGGATGAACCGGAAGCCGTGCTCGGCCGGGAGCGGCCGTCGGCCGCCGCGGGCACTGCCGGGCACGTCCATGCTGCGGGCCTTGCCGCCCAGGGCGCGCCGTTCGTGGACGGTGACGGCGAAACCGCGTTCGGCCAGTTCGTGGGCGGCGGTCAGGCCGGCCACACCGCCGCCGAACACCGCCACCCGGGGTGGGGCGGCGGCCGGGCCGGCCGGGCCGCCCGCGGCCGCCGCCGCGGGGCCGGCGGCGCCCGCCGTACCCGCCACGCCTGCTGCGCCCGCCAGGAACGTACGTCTCGAGCTCATCGGGATCCCCCACTTACCGCCGGTAACAGGTCGGTCGGCGCAGGAGCATAGGAGTGCCGCGCGTGACAGGGAAGGGCGCGGGCGACCCGCCCGCACTATGGCGGGAAAGGGTTCCCCTGTCGTGTCCTGTGGGAGATTGGCATGTCGACCCATCAGAGCGGGGCGCCCCGCGCCGGGGTGCCCGGCCCGCACCGCAACGGAAAGAGGGAAGCCGGATGGCCATGGAGCCGCTGTCGCAGAAGGAGATCGAGGACCGGCTGCGCGAACTGCCGGGCTGGGCCGTGCAGGACGGCAAGCTCGCCCGCACCTTCACCACCGGCTCGCACTTCGCCGCCGCCGCACTGGTGATGGCGATCGCCGCGGTCCAGGACGAGTTGGACCACCACTCCGACCTCACCCTCGGCTACCACAGCGTCGACCTCGCGGTGAACACCCACTCCGCCGGCGGCGGGCTCACCGACCTGGACTTCGGCCTCGCCACCCGCGTCCAGGCCATCGCCCCGGCGCACGGCGCCAGCTGATGACCCGTCCGCTCCTGGACTACGACGCCGAGGCCGCGGTCTACGACGAGACCCGCGGCGGCGTCCCGCGGGCCGAGGCGGCCGCCGCAGCCGTCCTCGGCCTGCTCCCCGGGCACGCCCGCACCCTGCTCGACCTCGGCTGCGGCACCGGCATCGTCACCACCCGGCTGGCCCGGCCCGGGCTGCGGGTGCTGGGCGCCGACGCCTCGTACGGCATGGCCCGGGTCGCCGCCGGCCGGGGCGTGCCGGTGGTGCTCGGCGACGGCACCCGGCTGCCCTTCCGCGACGGCTCCCTCGACGCCGTGGGCGCGGTCTGGCTGCTCCACCTGCTGCGGGCCCCCGGGGTGGTGCCCGCGCTGGTCGCGGAGGCCGCCCGGGTGCTGCGGCCCGGCGGTCGGTTCGTGACCACCGTCGACAAGGACGCCGCCCACGACGTCGGCTGCGACATCGACGAGGTCCTCGCCCCGCACCTGACGCCCGCCCCTGCCGACGCGTCCGCAGACGTCAGGGCGTACGCCGCCGAGGCCGGACTGCGGCCCTGCGGTGAGGCGTACTTCCCCGGCCACGGCCAGGGCCGCACGCCCCGCGCGGCCGCCGAGTCGCTGCTCAAGGGCCGCTACGCCTCCCGGGTCCGCCCGGCCGGCACCACCCCCGAGGAGCTGGCCGGCCGGCTCCTGGCCCTCCCGGCCCCCGACCGCCCGCGCCCCGATCCCGTGTACCGGCTGCTGGCGCTGGAGCGGTAGGGCCGGCGGCGGTCAGCCCCGCCCGGCCGCCCGGCGGACGGCCGCGACCAGCGGGCGCAGGCCCGGGACGCGTGCCGCCAGCCGCCCGGCCACCCGGGCCGGGCGGCCGCGCGGCCGGCGGGTGCCTCCGCTTCAGGCGTCGAACTCCTGCGGGTCCGGGCCGATGCGCCGGCCCGACTCCAGGGCGTCCAGGGCCGCCATGTCCTCGGCGTCCAGCTCGAAGCCGAACACGTCGAGGTTCTGCCGGATGCGCTCCGGGGTCACCGACTTCGGGATCGCGATGGTGCCGTGCTGGACGTGCCAGCGCAGCACCACCTGGGCCGCGCTCCGGCCGTGCTTCTCGGCGGCCGCCAGCACCGCGGGGCTGGCCAGCAGCTCCTTGCCCTGGCCCAGCGGGGACCAGGCCTCGGTGGCGATGCCCAGGCCGGCGTGGACCGCACGCAGCTCGGCCTGGCCGAACAGCGGGTGCAGCTCGACCTGGTTGACCGCCGGCACCAGCGGGCTCTCCGCGCGCAGCCGCTCCAGCTGGGCCGGCTGGAAGTTCGACACGCCGACCGCGCGCGCCCGGCCGCTCTCGGCGATCTCCTCGAAGGTCTTCCAGATGGCCAGGTAGTCCTCGCGCATCGGGCGCGGCCAGTGGATCAGGTACAGGTCGACGTGGTCCAGGCCCAGCTTCTCGAGCGAGGCGTCGAACTCGCGCAGGACGTTGTCGCGGCCCCACGGCTCGCGCGGGTGGTTCCACAGCTTGGTGGTGACGAACAGCTCCTCGCGGGGCAGCCCGGAGGCGGCCAGCGCCTTGCCGGTGCCGGCCTCGTTGCCGTAGATCGACGCGGTGTCGATGCTGCGGTAGCCCGCCTCCAGGGCCGTCCCCACGGCCTGGGCGGCCTCGGCGTCCGGCACCTGCCAGACGCCGAAACCGAGCTGGGGCATGGCGATGCCGTTGTTGAGCTGGATGGTGGGGACCTGGTTCACGTCGGGTCGTTCCCTCGTGTCGTCGTCGGGTGTACGACCATCACGAACCGGACAGGTGGGGGGCGTATTCCCGCCAGGCCCAGGGAGGTGGCGGGGCCCGGGTGCGAGGGTCCGCCCGAGCCCGCCCCGCGAGTCCCCGCCTCAGGACCCCAGGTACGCCTCCCGCACCGCCGGATCCGCGCGCACCGCGGCCGGCGGGCCCTCCGCGAGCACCGTACCCAGGTCCAGCACCACCACCCGGCTGCACAGCTCCATCACGAAGGCGACGTTGTGCTCCACCAGCAGCACCGCGCACCCCTCGGCCGCCGCCAGCCGCCGCACCACCGCCGCCAGCCGCTCCCGCTCCGGGGCGGTCAGCCCCGAGGCCGGCTCGTCCAGCAGCAGCACTCGCGGCGGGTCGGCCACCGCCCGGGCCAGCTCCGCCATCCGGGCCGGACCGACCGGGAGCGTGCCGGCGTACGCGTCCGCGAGACCGGCCATCCCGCACTCGTCGAGCACGGCCGCGGTCCGCTCCCGGCGCCGCCGCGCCGGGGCCGTTCCCCGGCCGCCCCGCCACTCCTGGGCGACCAGGAGGTTGTCGGCCACCGACAGCTGGCCGAACAGCTGCCGCCGCTGGAAGGTGCGCCGCATGCCGTGCCGGGCCCGCCAGACGGGGGAGCGGCGGGTGATCTCGCCGCCGCCGAGGAGCACCGCCCCGCCGTCCGGCCGCCGGATGCCGGACAGCACGTCGAAGAGGGTGGTCTTGCCGGCGCCGTTCGGGCCGATCAGCCCGCACACCTCCCCGGCCCGCAGGCCCAGTGACACCCCGTCCAGGGCCCGCACCCCGCCGAACCGCACCTGTATCCCGCGCGCCTCCAGGACGTACCGTCCGCCGGCCGCCGCGCCGCTCACGGCCCCACCCCCAGGTACGCCTCGGTCAGCCGGTCGGCCGTGACCGCCGCGCGCGGCCCGCACCAGCGGACGCTCCCGTCGGCCAGGTACGCCACGGTGTCCGCCACGCCCAGCACCTCCGCCGCCTTCTCCTCGACCAGCAGGAGCCCGGTACCGGCCGTCCGCAGCTCGGCCAGCAGGGCGTACACCTCGTCCACCACGCGCGGCGCCAGACCCAGGGACGGCTCGTCCGCGATCAGCACCCGCGGCGGCCGCTGGAGCAGCGGGGCCAGCGCCAGCATCTGCTGCTCGCCGCCGGAGAGCGCGCCCGCGGCGGTGCGGCGGCGTTCACCGAGGCGGGGGAAGCGGTCGTAGACGGCCTCGCGCTCGGCGGCCTCCGGGAGCACCAGCGCCAGGTTCTCCGCGACGGTCAGCGAGGGGAACACGCCGCGGCCCTCGGGGGCGAGCAGGACACCGGCCCGGGCCCGGCGGACCGGACCCTGCGCGGTGGCCTCCCGGCCGCCGATCCGCACGGTGCCGCGGTCGGCGGCCAGGGCGCCGGCCGCCACCCGGCAGGCCGTGGTCTTCCCGGCGCCGTTGGGCCCGAGCACCGCCACCATCTCCCCGGCCCGCACCACCAGGTCCACACCCCGCAACACCGTCCCCCCGTCGTACCCGGCCCACACCCCGCACAACTCCAGCACCGGAGCGGGCCCCGGGGCCGACCCCGCCGCTTCTCCGCCGCCTACACGGTCGTCTGTACGCCTGTCCTGTACAGCCGTACGGGACGTACGCCCGTCCTGTACAGCCGAACGAGACGTACGTGCGTCCCGTACGGTCGTCCGTCCCGCTCGGGCCGCTCGGCGGCGGGCCAGGCGTTGGGGGAGGGCGGCGCAGTAGCCGTCGGGGTCGTTGGCCAGGGCCAGGCCCGCCAGGCCGAAGAGGATCAGCGGCAGGTGCGCGGAGGTGGTCACCCACTCGCCCAGGACGTGCGGCATCAGCGCGTACACCAGCCCCGCCACGACCGCGTACTGCGGCCGCCGCACCCCGGCCGCGACCACCACCGCCAGCCACACCAGCCCGGTCATCGCGGTGAAGTCGGTCGCCGTGACCCGGGTGTTGTACGAGGCGTAGAGCACGCCCCCCAGCCCCGCCAGCCCGGCCGAGACGGTGAACAGCAGCAGTTGGGTGCGCACCACCGACACCCCGGAGGCCATCGCCGCCGCCGGCGCGGAGCGCACCGCCAGCATCGCCCGCCCCCACCGCGAGCCGCGCAGCGCCGTCAACGCCCAGGCCGCGAGGACCACCAGGACCAGCATGGCCACCCCGAAGGCCCGGTCGTCGGCCATGTCCAGCGGGCCGGCCACCGGGCGCGGCAGCGACCAGCCGGCGTCGCCGTTGCGCAGCCACCGCAGTTGGAAGAGGACCTGGTCGGCGAGGAAGGCCAGGGCCAGGGTGGCCAGCGCCAGCGACCGGCCGCCCAGCCGCAGCGCGGGCAGCGCCACCAGCGCGCCCAGCCCGGCCGCCGTGCCGGTCCCGGCCGCCGCGGCGGCGAGGAAGGGCCAGCCGTGGCTCATCAGCAGGCCGGTCACCAGCGCCGCCGAGGTCACGAAGGCCGCCTGCGCCAGCGAGACCATCGCGCCCAGCCCGGTGACCACCGTGAACGACATGAACACCAGCGCCAGCGCCAGCCCCTGGGCCAGCAGCCCGCTCCAGAACGGCGTCGTCACGGTGTACAGCGCCACGGCCACGGCCACCGCGGCTGCCGACCAGCCGCCCCAGCGGCGCGCCCAGGAGGCCCCCGCCAGGTGGTCCGGCGGCGGGGCGTCCGCCGCCGCGGTGCCCGCCGTGCGCTGCCGCCGGGCCAGTACCAGCAGCCCGGTGAAGAGGATGAGGAAGGGCACCGCCGTGCGGAAGCCGGTGATCCCCTCGGCGAAGGAGGCGTACCCGGCGACCAGGTTCTGCAGGACGCCCAGGCCCAGGCCCGCGGCGAAGGCCACCGGCACCGAGGTGAACCGGGCGAGCACGGCCGCGGTGGCCGAGACGAACAGGAACAGCGTGAAGTCGTGGGCCGACAGCCCCAGCAGGGGCGTGGCCAGCACCCCCGCGAGGCCGGCCAGCCCCGAGGCCAGCATCCAGGCCACCGACGACAGCCGGTCCGCGCTGATCCCGCGCAGCTCGGTCAGCGAGCGGTTGTCCACCGCCGCCCGCAGCCGCAGCCCGAGCCGGGTGTGGCGCAGCAGCACCCAGAGGGCCCCGGCCACCAGGGCCGTCGCCGCCCAGGTGATCAGCTGGTCGGAGTCCACCCCGACCCCGTCCAGCGGCTGCCAGGCCACGGCCGGGCTCGGGCCCACCCCCGGCAGCCCGAACTGGTTCTCGGCCGGCAGCACCCCCGCCCCCGCGTCCGCCAGCAGCTCCACCGCCCACAGCCCGGCGGCGGGCAGGGCGACGAGCAGCCCGATGGTGGCGACGATCTGCGCGGTGGCCCCGGCCCGGGCCAGCTTGCGGAACATCAGCCGGTCCAGGCACCAACCCAGGCCCGGTGCGAAACCGGCCACCACCAGCACGGCGGTGGGCACCGCGGGCCAGCCGAAGCCGGAGTGCAGCTCGTAGAAGACCAGCGCGCACAGGTACGCGGTGGCCCCGTGGGCGAAGTTGAAGAGACCGGACGCGGAGTACGACAGCACCAGGCCGGTGGCCAGCAGGGCGTACAGCGCCCCGGAGACCAGGCCGCTCAGCACGAAGCCCAGCAGATCCCCCATGTCGGCGCCCCTACTTGAAGGGGATCGGGGTGTAGCACTTGAAGGGGACGGAGACCCGGTACTTCCCGTCCTTGAGCTGCACCAGCGCGCCGCAGCCGAAGCTCTCCTTCTGCCCCTTGGGTTCGGCCCGGTCGCCCACCAGCGTGCCGGTGTCGGCGAAGGAGCGGGCCGCGGCCTGGAAGCTGTCGGCGGTGAGGTCCTTGCCGGCCTTCTTCGCGATGGCGAGGAACAGGTCGGCGCTCATGTATCCGGTCAACATGTGCATGTTCAGGGGGACTTCCTTGCCCGCCGCCTTGCGGATGTCCGCCTTGAACTGCGCCATCTGCGGGTCGGCCGACTCGAAGGGCTGGAACTGGAGCAGGACGTGCACCCCGTCCAGCGCCTGCCGGGTGGCGTCCTGGGCGAGCAGGCCCGGGTCGTAGTCGGTCGGGTCGGAGAGCAGGCCCCGGTAGCCGCTGCGCTTGAGGGCGGTGAACAGGCCGATGTTGTTGGGGGTCTGCATCACGGAGACCACCGCGTCGGGCGCCTTGCCGGCGTTGCTGTGCAGGATCTCCTTCACGTACGCCGTCCAGTCGGTGGGGACCGAGGTCGCGGGCACCGAGGGCTTGGCGTAGCTGACCTTGAACCCGGCGCTGGCGAAGCCCTGCCGGAAGGTGCGGACGCCGAACTTGCCCGCGTCGCTGTCGTTCGCGATGACCGCCACCGACTTGCCGGCGGCCCCGCCGAGCACCTGGCCGATGCCCTCCGGCCAGGTCTGGTTGAGGGTGCCGCCGGGCATCGGCACCAGGCAGCCGTTGAAGCCGTAGACGTAGGTCGGGCCGCAGAAGGCCGGGGTGGTGCCCCAGCCGAAGGTGGGCACCTTCGACTGCTGGAGGAAGTCGGCGCCGGCGAAGGTCACCGAGCTCATCGGAGCCACCGCGAACACCCCGTCCTGCTGAACGAGTTTGCGGGCCGCGGCCATGTTCTTGGCCGGGTCCTGGCCGTCGTCCTCGGCGCCGAGGTAGTCGATCCGCCGGCCGCCCACCCCGCCCTCGGCGTTGGCCCGCAGGTAGCGGGCCCGGGCGCCGAGGTCGGTGTCCTTCTTGCTGTAGCCGGTGGCCGTGGTCATCGAGACGATCCCGCCGACCTTGATCGCATCGGCGGTCACCCCCCGGGTGGAACCGGTGCCGTCCTTGTCCCCGGAGGGCGCGTTGGAGGCGGAGTTGCAGGCGGAGACGAGGGCCAGGGCCGCTGCTGCGGCGGCGAGGGCGCGGATCGGTCGCAACATGGGTGGGGTCCCCTCCGGTCGGAATCCCCGCATTCTGTGCGCGACCTGATGAACCGTCAATAATTAATGAAGGAGTAAATTGACGAACCGTCAGGTTCTGTCAATCCGGGCGATGGGTCCGTCCGGGTGCCGGGTCCGTCCGGGCGCGTGCTCAGTCCGGGTGCGGGCTCAGTCCGGGTAGAGGGCCGACACCTCCGCCTCGTAGGTCTTCTCGATGGCCCGCCGCTTGAGCTTCAAGGACGGGGTCAACAGCCCTTGCTCCTCGGTGAACTGATCGGCCAGCACCCGGAAGGTGCGGATCCCCTCGGCCCGGGAAACCAGCGTGTTGGCCGCCACCACCGCCCGCCGCACCTCGGCCGTCAGCTCCTCGTCCCGCACCAGCTGGGCCGGCGGCGCGGCCGGCCGTCCCCGCATGGCCAGCCAGTGCGCCACCCCCTCCAGGTCCAGGGTCAACAGGGCGGAGACGTAGGGGCGGTCGTTGCCCAGCACGATGCACTGGGCGACCAGCGGATGAGAGCGCACCCGCTCCTCCAGCGCCGCCGGGGCGACGGACTTGCCCCCGGAGGTCACCAGGATCTCCTTCTTCCGCCCGGTGATCGTCAGGTAGCCGTCCTCGTCGAGGCGGCCGAGGTCGCCGGTGGCCAGCCAGCCCTGCTGGAGCACGGCGTCGGTGGACCGGGGGTCGTTGAGGTAGCCGGCGAAGACGTGCCGCCCGTACAGCCACACCTCGCCGTCCTCGGCGATGTGGACGGTACTGCCGGGGATCGGCGGGCCGACCGTGCCGTACTTGGTCGCCCCCGGCGGGTTGGCGGTGGCCGCCGCGCAGGACTCCGTCAGGCCGTACCCCTCGAAGACGGTGATCCCCGCCCCCTCGAAGAAGAGGCCGAGCCGGCGCGCCATGGCCGAACCGCCCGACATGGCGTGCCGGACCCGGCCGCCCATCGCCTCGCGGACCTTCCCGTACACCAGCTTCTCGAAGAGCTGGTGCTGCACCCGCAGGGCGGCCCCGGGGCCCGGGCCCTGGCCGAGCTGGCGCAGCTCCTTGGCCTCGGCGTATTTCACGGCCGTCTCCACCGCCCGGTCGAAGGGGCCGGCCCGCCCCTCGGACTCCGCCTTGCGCCGGGCCGCCGCGAAGACCTTCTCGAAGACGTACGGCACCGCCAGCACGAAGGTCGGCCGGAAGGCTGCCAGGTCCGGCAGCAGCTGCTCGGCGGCGAGCACCGGCTGGTGCCCCAGCTTCACCCCCGCGCGGACCGCCGCCACTTCCACCATCCGGCCGAAGACGTGGGCCAGCGGCAGGAAGAGGAGGGTCGAGGGCTCCTCCTCCGGTCTGCTGCGGAACACCGGCTCCCAGCCGGCGACCATGGTGTCCGTCTCGAACATGAAGTTGGCGTGGGTCAGGACGCAGCCCTTGGGGCGGCCCGTGGTGCCGGAGGTGTAGATGACCGTGGCCACCGAGTCGGGGGTCACCGCCCGCCGGTGCCGGTGCACCACGTCCTCGGCCACCGCGCGCCCGGCCGCCACCAGCTCGTCCACCGCCCCCGCGTCCAGCTGCCACAGCCGGGCCAGCAGCGGCAGCCGGTCCACCACCGAGCCGACGGTCATCGCCTGGTCCTCGTGCTCCACCAGGCAGGCGCTGACCCCCGCGTCGTAGAGGGTCCAGTACACCTGCTCCGCCGAGGAGGTCGGATAGACCGGCACCGGCTGCGCCCCGATCGCCCACAGGGCGAAGTCGAAGAGGGTCCACTCGTACCGGGTGCGGGACATGATCGCGACCCGGTCGCCGAACCGCACGCCCTGGGCCAGCAGCCCCTTCGCCAGGGCCAGCACCTCGTCCCGGAAGGCCGCGGCCGTGACGTCCGTCCACTCCCCATCGGTCTTGCGGCCCAGCACGATCCGGCCGGGGTCCTCGCGGGCACGGTCGAAGACGGTGTCGGCCAGCCCGCCGACCGGCGGGGACATGACCACCGGTGGCACGGTGAACTCGCGCAAGGGACCGCTCCTCTCCGCACAGCGCCGCGACCGTACCCCACCCGGACCCGCGGCGGGGACCCTGGCGCAAGATCCCCCGTGAACCCATCACCACTGGTCAGGGCCCCGCCCCCGGCGCACACAAACCTGCACGACATCTGTACGTGCTCGGCACCGGAACTCCATCCGCGCAGGCGGGGGCGCGCGGGGGCCCGCGAGGGGCGCCCGGGTGTCCGTACCGGCGGTCAGGCCGTCAGCCGGCCCGGGCCCAGCCGGTCCGCGCCGGAGAGGATCGCGGCGGCCAGGGCCTCCGCCGCGGCGCCGCCCCCGGGCCCCTGGAGCAGGGCGAACTCCACCCCGCCGAGCTCGGGCAGCCCGGCCCGGTCCGGTACCCGCACCAGCCCCGGCGGAATCAGCCCGCGGGTGTGGGCCATCACCCCGAGGCCCGCGCGGGCCGCCGCGACCAGCCCGCTCAGGCTGCCGCTGGTGCAGGCGATCCGCCAGCCGCGCCCGGCGCGTTCCAGCACGTCCAGGGCCCGGGCCCGGGTGATCCCCGGCGGTGGGAAGACGATCAGCGGCACCGGCCGGTCCGGGTCCACCCGCAGCCCCTCGGCCCCGATCCACACCATCCTGTCCCGCCACACCAGCCGGCCCCGGTCGTCCTGGGGCGAGCGGCGCTTGGCCAGCACCAGATCGAGCCGGCCGGCGTCCAGCCGCTCGTGCAGGGTGCCCGAGAGCTCCACGGACAGCTCCAGGTCGACCTCGGGGTGCTGGTGCCGGAAGCCCTCCAGGATCTCCGGCAGCCGGGTCAGCACGAAGTCCTCCGAGGCGCCGAACCGCAGCCGGCCGCGCAGCCGGGTGCCGGTGAAGAAGGCCGCGGCCCGCTCGTGCGCCTCCAGGATGGTCCGCGCGAAGCCCAGCAGGGCCTCGCCGTCCTCCGTCACCTCGACGCTGTGCGTGTCCCGGCGCAACAACTGGCGCCCGGTCGCCTCCTCCAGCCGGCGTACGTGCTGGCTCACGGTCGACTGCCGCAGCCCCAGCCGCCCGGCGGCCTGGGTGAAGCTGAGCGTCTGCGCGACCGTGAGGAACGTACGCAGGTGCACCGGGTCGTACATGGGGCGAGCATAGCGCCGGTCATCGCGGAACGTGATGACAGTCAGAGCGCCGTGCGGCTTTCCCGATGACCGGACCCCGGGAGAGGATGGGGTCGGCCGCCGGTCCGGCCCGGCCACCGGGCACGGCCCCCACCGGGCAGGGCCCCCACCCGGCCGCGCCCGCCCCGCCCACCCTTCGTACGCACAGCAAGTGAGCCCGCCATGCCCCGCCCGCTCCGGATACCGAAGCCGCCCGTCGACCCGTACGTCCTGGCGCTGCTGGGCACGGTCGGGCTGGCCGCGCTGCTGCCCGCCCGCGGCGGCTTCGCCGGGGTCGCGGAGGGCGCGGCGGACGGCGCGGTGGCGCTCCTCTTCTTCCTCTACGGCGCCCGGCTCTCCACCCGCGAGGCGATGGACGGCCTGCGCCACTGGCGGCTGCACCTGACCGTGCTGCTCTGCACCTTCGCGGTCTTCCCGCTGCTGGGACTGGCCGCCCGGGTCCTGGTGCCGCACGTGCTCACGCCCCCGCTCTACGACGGCTTCCTCTTCCTGTGCCTGGTGCCCTCGACGATCCAGTCCTCCATCGCCTTCACCTCCATCGCGCGGGGCAACGTACCCGCCGCGATCTGCGCGGGGTCCTTCTCCAGCCTCGCCGGCATCGTGCTCACCCCGCTGCTGGCCGCCCTGCTGCTCGGCTCCGGTGGCGGCGGGTTCTCCCTCGACGCCCTGGGCAAGATCGTCGTCCAGCTGCTGCTGCCCTTCCTCGCCGGGCAGTTCGGCCGCCGCTGGGTGGGCGGCCTGGTGGTGCGGCACAAGAAGGCGCTCGGGTACGTGGACCGGGGCTCGATCCTGCTCGTGGTCTACAGCGCCTTCAGCGCCGGGATGGCGGCCGGGATCTGGCACCGGGTCAGCCCCGGCCGGTTCGGCGCCCTGTTGGCCGCCGAGGCGGTGCTGCTCGCCGTGATGCTGGCCGTGACCTGGTACGGGGCCGGACGGCTGGGCTTCGACCGGGCGGACCGGATCGCCGTGCAGTTCGCCGGGTCGAAGAAGAGCCTGGCCGCCGGACTGCCCATGGCCAGCGTGCTGTTCGGCGCCCAGGCGGGCCTGGCGGTGCTGCCGCTGATGCTCTTCCACCAGATGCAGCTGATGGTCTGCGCGGTCATCGCCCGGCGGCGTGCGCAGGCCCCCCCGGAGGCCGCTGCCACGGCCCCGACCGGCCAACTCCCGGTCAGCGGTGTGGCGGAGATCTCGGCCGCCGGCTGACGGCGCCGCCCCCGCGGCGGGTAGCTTCGGGCGGTGACCTGGATCCGTCCCACCGCCGCCCGCCCCTGCACGCTCGTGGTCTGCCGCGGCTGCTGCTGCGGAGACCCGCGCAAGAACCCCGGTACCGACCACGCCGGACAGCTGGCCCGGCTGGAGGCGGCCGCCGCCGCCTCGGCCGGCACCCTGGCCGTCCGCACCAGTGACTGCCTCGGGCCGTGCGCGCAGGCGAACGTGATGGTCGTACAGCCCTCCGCGGAGGCGCGGCGCCGGGGCGCCAGGGCCGCCTGGATCGGCTGGGCGCTGGACGACGACGTCACCGACGACATACTCGCCTGGGCCGCGGCCGGCGGTCCCGGCGTGACCCCGCCGCCCGCCGCCCTGGAGCTCCAGCTGATCGAACCGCCCGCCGCCGAGCCGCCGGCCGGCCGCCGGGCCGCACGTACGGCGCGCAAGCGGGGCCGCGGCTGAGGGTCCGGGGGTACGGTCCGCAGGGTGCGGCCCGGCACTGCGGTACGGGTCCCGGCGCGGCCGGACCGGCAGGTACGGGCCCCGGCCGGCCCGGTACGGGTCTCAGCGCGGCGAGGGTACCTGGGCCGGGGCGGGCCCCTCCGCGGCGATCCGGTGCTCGCCCGCGTAGATGTTCATGGAGCGGCCGCGCAGGAAGCCGACCAGCGTCAGCCCCGACTCCACGGCCAGGTCCACCGCCAGCGAGGACGGCGCGGAGACCGCCGCCAGCACCGGTATGCCCGCCATCACGGCCTTCTGCGCCAGCTCGAAGGAGGCCCGCCCGGAGACCAGCAGCACCGACCCGGCCAGCGGCAGCCGGCCGCTCTGCAGGGCGCGGCCCACGATCTTGTCGACGGCGTTGTGCCGGCCCACGTCCTCGCGCAGGTCCAGCAGCTCCCCCTCGGCCGAGAACAGTCCGGCCGCGTGCAGCGCGCCCGTGGTGTCGAAGACCTTCTGCGCCGCCCGCAGCCGGTCCGGCAGGGCGGACAGCGTCTCCGCGGAGACCCGTACCGGATCCCCGGCCGTGCCCGGGAACCGCGTCGAGGTGCGCACCGCGTCCAGGCTGGCCTTGCCGCACAGCCCGCAGGAGGAGGTGGTGTAGACGTTCCGCTCAAGGGTGACGTCCGGCACCGGCACGCCCGGGGCGAGCTTGACGTCCACCACGTTGTAGGTGTTCAGCCCCTCGGCGGTGGCCCCCGCGCAGTACACGATCGACTGCAGGTCCTCCGCCGACCCCAGGACGCCCTCGCTGACCAGGAAGCCCGCCGCCAGGGCGAAGTCGTCACCCGGCGTGCGCATGGTGATGGCCAGCGGCTTGCCGTTCAGCCGGATCTCCAGCGGCTCCTCGGCGACCAGGGTGTCCGGCCGCACTCCCCAGGCGCCGTCCCGGATCCGGACGACACGACGGCGCTCGGTGACCCGTCCCATGCTGATCCACCTGTATGTCCCGGCACCCGCGCGGTGCCCCTCCGGCCGGCCCGGCGGCCTGCCGGCCGGGCCCTTGCTCCCTCATTGTCCTGCACGACGGAAGCCCACGTCGGAAGGGGTCCGGAGCTCGGTATCTTGCGGAAGCTCCAAAATGCGGTGGTCGAATCCTGTCGGGTCACGCGCCCCCTTACCGGTCGGTAGCAGGCAAAGCTGGGAAATTCCTGCACCAACACAAGGGGGACTTACGCCCATGACCGGTTCACGCGTGGTGGCGCTGGGGCACTACCAGCCCGCCAAGGTCCTCGGCAACGAGGACCTCGCCGCCATGGTCGACACCAGCGACGAGTGGATCAGGTCCCGGGTGGGCATCAAGACCCGCCGGGTCGCCGGCCCCGAGGAGCCGGTGGACGCGCTCGCCGCCGAGGCCGCAGCCAAGGCGCTGGCCCAGGCCGGGCTGACCCCGGCCGACATCGACCTGGTCCTGGTCGCCACCTCGACCGCCATCGACCGGTCCCCGAACATGGCGGCCCGGGTCGCGGCCCGCCTCGGCATGGGCTCGCCGGCCGTCATGGACCTGAACGTCGTCTGCTCCGGCTTCACCCACGCGCTGGCCACCGCCGACCACGCCATCCGCGCCGAGTCCGCGAGCCGCGCCCTGGTCATCGGCGCCGACAAGATGACCGAGATCACCGACTGGAGCGACCGGACCACCTGCGTGCTGACCGGCGACGGCGCCGGGGCGGCCGTGGTCGAGGCCGCGCCGGCCGGTGAGGAGCCCGGCATCGGCCCCGTGCTGTGGGGTTCGGTCCCCGAGATGGGGCACGCGGTGCGCATCGAGGGCACCCCGCCGGTCTTCGCCCAGGAGGGACAGGCCGTCTACCGCTGGACCACCAGTCGGCTGCCCGCGCTGGCCCGCAAGGTGTGCGAGAAGTCCGGCATCGCCCCCGAGGACCTGGCCGGGGTCGTGCTCCACCAGGCCAACCTGCGCATCATCGAGCCCCTCGCGGCCCGGATCGGCGCGGTGAACGCCGTGGTGGCCAAGGACGTGGTCGACTCCGGCAACACCTCGGCGGCCAGCATCCCCATGGCCCTGTCCAAGCTGGTGGAGCGCGGCGAGATCGCCACCGGCGCCCCCGTCCTCCTCTTCGGCTTCGGCGGCAACCTCTCGTACGCGGGCCAGGTCATCCGCTGCCCGTAGGGCCGGCGGGCGGGTCCGGCGGGTCCTCCTCAAGGAGGACCCCTCATCCGCAGTCCGTAGCCGGGCCGCGGGCGGGGTGGGCCCCGGGTCGTACCCGGATTGGTCCCGCGGGCTGACGTCCGGGCGGTGCGCCGCCGGGAGCATGGAAGGGCACCGCGCACCCGCCCCGCCCGCTCCGAAAGGCCCCTCCGCATGTCCCGCAGCTCCGCCGCCCTGACCACCGCCGCCGTCGTGGTCGGCCTCGGCTTCGTGGCGGCCGTCGCCGTCCCCGCGGCGGCCGACTGGTACGACAAGCGGCACGACGAGTCCGCGACGTACGCCACCGGCGCCGCGGCCAAGAGCGAGCGGGCCTCCGTGCCCGGCTGGCTGCCGGACGGGGCCACCGGCGTGCGGTACGCCATGAAGACCACGGGCGGTGACCGCCTGCTGAAGGCCGCCCTCCCCGAGGAGCGGCTGCCGGCCCAGTGCCGCCCCACCCCGCGCGCCGCGACCGGCGCCGCCCCCGCCCTGGCCGCCTCCTGGTTCCCCCAAGGCGCCGGCCCCCGCGCCACCGCCCGCTGCGGCTCCTACTACGTGTACCTGGACGGCCACACCCTGTACGGCTGGCAGCACAACGCCGACTGGATCGCCGAGAACAAGACCCGCGCAGCGGGCTGACCTCCCCATATGCGGGTGAGGAGCACCTGGAACCCCTGCTATTGTTGTCCATGTCGCCAAGGGAAACCGCGGCGGTCACCTGGTCCGGGTGGCGGAATGGCAGACGCGCTAGCTTGAGGTGCTAGTGCCCTTTATCGGGCGTGGGGGTTCAAGTCCCCCCTCGGACACAGCGAGAAGACCCCAGTGAGAACTGGGGTCTTCTGCTTTTCCGGAGCGCCGCGGTTTCCCGGGGCGCCGGGGAGCGCCGGTGGTCAGGCCAGGCGGCAGGGGGCGTCCAGGGTGGCGAGCTTGCCGGAGAGGCGCAGGGCGCGGGCCAGGCCCCGGGGGCGGATGCGGGTGCGGAGGGTGACGGTGGCCTGCACCGGGGTGGCGGGCGGGGCCTGCACCAGGAGTCGTAGTTCCTCGTTGACGTGCAGGAACTCCCGGTCCGAGGCGCGGAAGTCCCAGTAGGCCGTGGCGAAGCCGATGCCCGAGGAGGTGATCCTGGGGCAGTAGACGGTGCGCCGGCGCAGGACCTGCGGGGTGACCTCGGCACCGAGCGGCGTCCCGGCGACGCTGAAGCCGAGTCCGGCCCCCAGGCTGGTCTCGATCTCCACCGGGGTACCGCCCTCCACCAGCACCGGGGACATGTCCGCGACGGTCGCGCCCGGCGTGGGGGAGAGGTCCAGGACCAGCCGGGTCCAGCGCACCGAGGACTCGGGGTGCGTCTGCACCACGCACATCAGCGGGATGTCGTACCCCCCGTCGACCGCCGTCACCGGGCCCCGGGCCAGGCCGATCCGGGTCTCCCGGCGCAGCAGCGAGACCGTCGCCTCGTCGATCCGTTCGTACCCCCGGTCGCTCTCCTCGTCCTCGACGACGGGGGTCATCAGGCCGAGCAGTGCGTAGCCCTGGGGCAGCTGCTCGACGGGTTCAGTGGTGCTCGGCATGGACGGCTCCCTCGGCGGGTGTGGTCGGGGCGCGCCATTCGCCCACGAGACAGAAGGCCGCCCAGCGGTCCAGGCGGCTCCCGCCCGGGCGGTCCCGGGCGGCCAGCATGGCGGTGCGCAGGGCCTCGGCGGGGGCCCGGCCCGCCAGGGTCAGGTCGTGGAAATCGCCCATGATCGCGGCGGTGGTGTCGTCCGGGACCCGCCACAGGCTCATGATCAGGGACCGGACCCCGGCGAAGAGCAGGGCCCGGCTCAGGCCCAGCACCTCGTCGGTGCGGCCGGTGGCGCCCAGCCCGGTCTCGCAGGCGGACAGCACGGCCAGCCGCACGCCGTGCCAGTCCTGCCGCAGGATGTCGTGCCCGGTCAGCACGCCGTCGGCGAGCCGCAGGCCGGAGGAGAGCGGGTCGTCGGCCCGGAACGAGGCGTGGCAGGCGGCGTGCAGCACCTCGGCGCCCGCCATGTCCCGCAGGACCCGGGCGCGGGTGGCGGCGGGGCCCAGCAGCGCCCGGCCGCCCAGCCTGCGGGCCACCTGCTCGGCCTCGGCCCGGGCGTAGGGCAGGTCACCGCCCGGGTCGCCGAGCACCACGGCCCCGCGCCCGCGGTGCGGCGTCCGGCGCCGGAGGGTGCCGAGCAGCGAGGCGCTGGGCAGGTAGGCGACCGGGTTGCGGTCCAGGAGGGTGGGCCAGCGGGACCCGCCGTCCGGGGACAGGGCGTGGAAGGGCACGTCGTGCAGGGCGCCGGTGGGGCAGACGACCACCGTGTCGCCGGGCTCCGTCAGCGCCGCCAGCGGGGCCACCAGCGGCGACAGCATCTGCTGGACCAGTTCCGGCAGGTCGGTGGCGGCCTCCCGGACCCGGTCCGCGCTTCCGAAGTTGTCGGCGATGAAGCGGGCGGTGGCCGCGCCGTCCGCCGCCACCGGGGTCACGGCCGGACCGGTGCGGGGGTCGAGGGTGAACAGTACGGTGCGGCCGTCGCCCAGCTCGGCGTAGGACGCCAGGACCACCCGCTCGCCGGCCAGCTCCCCGAGCAGCGCGTCGGGCGGTACCACCGCGCCGCGCCGGACCGCGGTGTACTCCTCGGCCTCGGGGGCGGCCGAGGTCATCGCGGACCAGACGGCGGCCAGCTCCCGGGCGTTGCGGTGGTGGCGGGGCCAGTCCGTGCGGTCGGCCCGCTCCAGGGCGGTGCGCTCGTCCAGCAGGGCGGCCTCCCGGGCCAGCAGGGCGGAGGGCACGGCCGCGGGCGGGCGCAGCTCGGCCGTGCTGAGCGCGTCCAGCAGGGTGCGGGCCCGCAGCCGCTCGGCGACGGTGAAGGCGGCGCGGACCTCCGCCCCGGCCACGCCGGGCGGGGCCGGGTCGGGGGCGCCGGTGCCGGGGCGCGCCCCGCGGTCCAGGTGGTAGCGGATCAGGCGTTCGTACACGTCCGCCCGGCCGTCCTGGACGTGCCGGCGCTGTCCGGGGCCGGGCTGGGCCGCCCGGACCAGGTCGGCCAGCTCCACGCCCAGTTCGAGCACGGCGACGGCGGTGTCCCGGTGCCCGGCGGCCCAGGCGGCCGGCGCCATGAGATCGACCACCTCCCGGGCGCGCTCGGGGTGCTCGATGCGAACCGGAGGCCCGGCGCGGTGCCGGGGGCGCCACAGCAGCGGGTCGCCTTCCTGTCCCGGTACGCCGCACAGGCTCAGCGCGTTCTCGAAGGCGCCCAGGGGGTCGCCGAGGGCGGGCCGGGCCCCCAGGATCTGCGCCGTGACCAGCCAGTCGGCGCTCAGCCGGTCCGCGTTGCCGGTGTTGCAGGCACGGGCCTCGGCGATGTGCCGCAGGGCGGTGCGGTGCAGGCCCAGGGCACCCAGGGCGCGGGCGCGGTAGTGGTGGACCACGGCCAGGGTGTGTTTGACGGGGTGCCAGGCCACGGCTTGTTCGGCCAGCGGGAGCGCCTGGTCCAGGCGGCGCAGGGCGGACTCGACGTCGCCCCGGCCCAGCAGGTCGATCCCGCCCTCCACCAGGGCGCTGATCTGCTGGTGGTCGGAGTCGACGGAGTGCTCGCCCCACTGCCGGGCCGACTCCCGGTGCCGGGCGGCGGCCGCGGTGTCACCGCGGAGTTCGGCGGTGGCCGCGAGCCGCCGGTAGAGCGTGCAGCGGGGGTCGGTGCCGGCGGTGTCGTTGTTCATGTCCACCAACGGCCGCCCCGCGGCGCGGCGTTCCTCGTGGTCGGTCAGCAGCGCCCGCTCCGCCTCCAGGAGCGCGGTGTAGGCCTCGGAGTACCGGCCCAGGTCGCGCAGGACCGAGGCGAGTTGGGAGAGCGCGTCGCCCAGGATCAGTGCCCGGCCGGCGAACTGCGGCCGTCCGTCGCCCCATTGGTCGGGCAGGGTGCGTGCGAGGTCCACCTGGCGGCGGGCCAGCAGCAGGGCCCGTTCGGTGGCCCCGGCCTTGGCGTTCCACTGGAAGACCAGGACGGTCAGGGTCGTAGCGGCGATGGCGAAGTGCTCCGGCAGCCATCGGGCCCGCCAGCGCGCGAAGGCCTCGTCGTCCTGGAGGGAGTCGAGGAGCCCGGGCAGGCAGGGTTCCCGGCTCCGCAGCAGGGCCTCGAAGGCGGCCGGCATGTCAGCCTGGATCCCCGCCGCCGAGACGCGATCGAGGGCCGGGTCGTCGTGGGGGCCGTCGGGTTCGAAGGGGGCGGTCTGGGGCGTGCCGCTGAGGGCCAGCCAGCCGCGCGACCAGTACGCCCGCGACATCGGGGCGGCGCCCCGGGGCCGGCCGGGCTCCGTGGGGGCCTGGGCGGGACGGGCGGGTGGCAGGGCGGCGAGGGCCTGCCGGGCGCCGCCGTAGCCGGAGTCGAGGGCCAGCGCCCGCTCGTAGCAGTGCCGGACCCGCTCGACGTCCGCCTGCGTGTTCCGTAGCGCGTCGCCGAGGAACCGCCAGGCCATCGGGGTCTCCCGGACGGCCAGGGACTCCTCGAAGCAGACCCGGGCGGTGGCGTACTCCCGGCGGACGAAGTACACGTCACCCAGCCACATCAGGGCGTCGGCGTGCTCGGGGTCCAGGTCCAGGGCCTCGCGGTAGCAGCGGGCCGCCTCCGCGAGCTCCCGGCGCGCGAAGTGCTGCTCGCCCCGCCGCACCGCCTCGTCCGCGGCCGTCCCGCCGGAGGGTACGGGCGCACCGCCGGGCGGTACGGCGAACGTCTCCTGGAGGGACACCCCGAGCAACGCGGCCACCCGGGCGGCCTCTTCGGGGTCCTCCGCGAGCAGGGCGCGGAGCATCTGCGGGCCGTCCGCACTGCCTTCCACGAGGGCGGCGGTCATGTGGGTGCGCAGGACTCCGGGCGGCAGCCCGGCCGCCGCGGGGTCGAGGGTGAGCGTCCCGTCCTCGAAGCGGGCGTACCGGGGGCCCGGCGCGGCCGCCGGACGGCCCGCGGTGGGCAGCAGCGAGGCCACCCCGGCATCGCCGCGCAGGGCGGCCAGCCGGGCGTCCCACACCTCCGCCTCCGGGGAGCCCAGCTCCGCCAGCGTGATCACCAGCGTCATCAGGGTGTTCTCGTCCGCCTCGGTCGGCGGGTCGGACAGCCGGCCCCTCAGGTGGGCCGCCGCCCGCTCCAGCTCGCCCGCGGCCCGGTACGCGGAGACCAGCAGCCCGGACGCACGGGGCAGGTCCGGCCGGTCGGCGCAGAGCCGTTCCAGGACGCCGACGGCGCGGCGGTGCTCCTCCAGGTGCAGGAAGGCCTCGGCCACCGCCTCCTGGAGGGGGGTCACGTCCGGCCGGGGGCCGATGGCCGCGTCGACGGCCCGGGCGAGAGCGGCGGCCGCCTCGCCCGGCTCGGCGGCCAGCGCCAGCACCCCCGGCAGCAGCGCGGACCACAGCTCGTGGACGGCCCCGTCGCCGTGGGTGCGCAGCCAGCGCCGGACGATCCGGCGCACCCGGCGCGGCCCGTCGGCGGCGGCCACGGACCGGGCGGCCGCCGGGGCGTACAGCCGGGCCTCCAGCGCCCGCACCAGGTCCGCGGTGACGCTCCGGTCGAGGTGGCCGGCCCGGCCCGGCAGCTCCAGCGCCTCCCGTGCCTCCCGGACGGTCGCGGCGGGGTCCGCGGGCTCCTGGGGGTCGGTGGCCAGGGCGCCGAGCCAGCCCAGGAAGGAGGGGAAGCCGTCGTTCCGGAAGGGCGCGGAGCGGGCCGCCGTGGCGAAGTGCCGGTGCGCCTCCGCCCGGTCCCGCTCCAGGTCGGCCGCAGCACCTCGCAGGTTGCGGGCATCGGCCTGTAACAGGTCGGACATGCCCTGTGAACCGTCCTCGCCCACGGCGCCGACGAACAGCCCGAGCGCGGAGGTGAGGGCGGCCAGGGCGTGCGCCGTGCCCGCGTCCTGCCAGCGCCGTCCGGCGCCCTGCGCGACGGTCACCAGGTCGCCCAGGGCTTGGAGCACCCGCTCCTCCGGCAGCTCGTACAGACGCCGGTCGAGCCCGGCCGCGCCGGCGCCCCCGAGCTCCAGGACGCGCTCGCGCGCCGCGGCCCGGTCCGCCGGGTCGGGCGCCCCGAGCCAGCCGGCCCGCACCGCGCCCCAGTACCTCACGACCGCCCAACCGAACACCGCAGCCCCCCGCGTCGACCGCCCCGCCCGCCCAACCCCGCCCGTGCGCCCCGCACCGGCTCAAACGCCCCCGGGGCCGCGGCGGTTCCCGGTCACGGGTGGTCGAACCAGGAGAAGGCGGTGATGCGCCAGCCGTCGGGGGTGCGGGCGAACTGGATGGTCTTGGTGCCGCCGCCTTCGAAGGGTTCGCCGTCCAGGGTGCCGGACTTGCGGTACTCGCCGACGCGCGCGGCGATGTCCCCGACGACCTCGGTGCGGCCGGCGGTCTCCCACTCGGTGAAGTCCACCAGCCGGCCCTCGGAGAGCAGGCGCTCGCGGGGCTCGATGAACTCCTCGAGGGTGTAGGCGGTGAAGTCCGCGCCGGCCTTGACGATCACACTGCCCGGCAGCATCAGCCGCCGCAGCCGGGCCACGTCGGCGGGCTTGCCGTCACGGTTGTCGAAGGCCCCGAAGAACTCGGCGGTCAGCGCGTCTATTTCGAACCTTGACTCTTCGATGTTTGACATGGCCGGACAGTAGCACCGGGCGGTCAGCCCCGGGGGCGGTCGCGGTGGCTCCGCCAGGCGGCCAGCGCCTCGGTGCGGGTGCCCGCCGGGTGGGTCGCGTGCCAGTCCCGCAGGAAGCGGTTGAGTTCGAACTGCGCGCCGATCTCCTGCGGTGCGGCCGCCGCCCGGCGGGTCTCCCGCCAGTGCCGGGCCGCGTCACCGAGGGTCCGGCCGGCGTTCTCGGCGATGAAGGCGCGCATGTGCGCGTCGAAGTGGAAGGCCGGACCCAGCTCCGCCGCGAACCAGGCGCGCAGCACCTGGCTGCACCGCTGGCCGTCGGGGATCACGGTGGCCGCGTCCACGGGCGCCGCGAGCTGCCGGCCGGCCCGGCGCCGGGCCGGCGCGACGGCGGCCGCCGGCGCGCCGTCGAGAGCGGCGGCCAGCCGGGCGGTCAGCGCCTGCTTGCCCCCGCCAGCCGGGAGGCCCATCGCCCGGGCCAGGCCGGTCAGTTCCGCCAGCGTCCAGTACCAGCGCAGCAGCTCGGCACCGGTCAGGCCGGCGGTGAGGGCGGGCCGGACGGGGGCCTGGGGTGCGCTCATCGGACGATCCTAACGACGCCCGGCGCGGAGCCGGGGACCGGTCGAACGGGCACCGGCCTACAGCATCCTGCTGTATATATGAGGATTTTCGGGGGACTCGGGGGAGAGGTGGGCCGTGTGGACCGGCGGAACGTGGTGACCGCGGTGCTGTGCGCCGTGGCGGCGGTGGGCGGGTCGGCGCTGGTGACGGTACTGGCGCCGCCGGACGACGGTCCGGCCGGGCAGCCGGCGGCCGCCGCGGCGTCCGCGACCCCCGGACCCGGCGGCGCGGCCTCTCCGGCACCGGCCGCAGCGACGTCCGCACCGACCGCTCCCGCCGCCGGCAGCGCCCCGCCCGCGGCCGGCGCGTCCAAGACCGGTGGCGCCGGGGCGGTCAGCGGGGTGCTGTTCACCGGCAGCGACCCCGGCGGGCACTTCTGCTCCGCCACCGTCGTGCACAGCCCCGGCCGCAGCCTGATCGTCACGGCCGGGCACTGCCTGGCCACCGGCGGCGGCCTGGTCCCCGACCAGAGCGTGCGGTTCGCACCCGGCTACGCCGACGGCAAGACGCCCTACGGCACCTGGAAGATCGAGCAGGTCTGGCAGGACGAGCGCTGGTCGGACGGCGCGGACGACGACTACGACCTCTCCTTCGCCCGGGTCGCGCCCGACCCGCAGGGCCGCCGGCTCGAGGACGTCACCGGCGCGGCGGTGCTCGACACCAGCGGGCGCACGGGGGAGAAGGTCACCGTCACCGGCTACCCCACCGGCCGCACCGCGCCCCGCACCTGCACCGCGGTCTCGGTGAAGGTCAGCGACACCATCCAGCAGTTCGACTGCGCCGACTTCCCGACCGGGACCAGCGGCGGCGGCTGGATCGCGGCCAAGGACGGGCGGCTGGTCGGGGTGCTCACCGGCGGGGACACCGACGCGCAGTCGACCAGCACCGTCCTCGGCATGTACGCGCTGGCCCTGTACCAGCGGGCCGCCGACGCCGCGGGCACGGCCGGCTGACGACCCGCTGACGGGCGTCCGACCGGGCTGCGGCCGACGACGGGCCCGGCCGGCTCAGCGGTCGATCCGCTCCCAGCCGCGCCGCTGCGGGCGCTGCCCCAGCGACCGCTGGTCCTTGGCGCGGTAGACCACGTACGGGCGGAACAGGTACTTCACGGGGGCCGAGAACATGTGCACCAGGCGGGTGTACGGCACCATCGCGATCAGCAGCATCCCGATCACGATGTGCACCTGGAAGGTGACCGGGACCCCCTCCATGAGGTGGGTCCTGGGCTGGAGGGTGAACAGGCTGCGCGCCCAGGGGGCGATGGTCTGCCGGTAGTCGTAGCCCGAACCGAGCCGGGAATTGGCCAGCTTGGCCCACAGGCCCATCACGATCGCGGCGAGCAGGAAGACGTACATCGCCTTGTCGTTGCGGGTGGTGGCCCGGAACACGGGCGCGTTGGTGCGCCGCCGGTAGAGCAGCAGCGCGATGCCGGCCACCGCCAGCGCGCCGGCCGCGGTGCCGCCGAACAGCGAGAAGAGGTGGTAGGTGTGCTCGCTCATGCCCACCGCGTCGGTCCACGACTCGGGCACGAACAGGCCCATCAGGTGGCCGACGAGCACGAAGAGGATGCCGTAGTGGAACACCGGCGAGGCGATGTTCAGCAGCTTCGACTCGTACACCTGCGAGGAGCGGGTGGTCCAGCCGAACTTGTCGTAGCGGTAGCGCCACACCAGGCCTCCGGCCAGCAGCACGAAGGCGATGTAGGGCAGCGCACCCCACAGCAGGGTCCTCATCAGTGGTCTCCGCTCAGTACGGGCAGCAGGCCCAGGTGCCCGTAGGGCGCCAGGCCGTCCAGACCCACCTGCTCGCTCGGCGGGCCCGAGCCGGCCAGCGCCCGGGCCTCCGCGCGGTCCTTGGGGGAGGGGCCGGGCAGGGTGCCGCAGACCGCCGCCAGCACGTGCGCGTACGGGGTGCCGCTCTCGGCCAGCGCCAGGCGCAGCAGCTCCAGGCCCGGCCGGTGTTCGCGCAGCAGCGAGTCGTCACCGGTCTGCGCGGTGAACTCCAGCACCGCGGGCAGGAAGTCGGGCAGCTCCTCGTCGCTGAACTCCAGGCCGTGCTCCCGGTAGGCGGCCTTGAAGCGGACCAGGCTCTCGCCGCGCCGCCGGGTGTCCCCGTCCAGCCACCAACTCAGGTACAGGCAGTGCCGGTTCTTGAAGTCGAAGACCTGGACGTAGTGTTCGGCCAGTTTCTCCGGCAGCACCGACTCGGCGTGGTCGAGGAAGGCGTGCAGCGCGGGCGCCGCCGCACGCATCAGGGGCACCCGCTCGTGGAAGGCCTCGTCGGGGTAGGTCAGGCACAGGGCCGCGGCCTGGCGGAGCACGGCGGGGTCGGCCGCGGGACTGCCGGGCCGGATACGGGGACCGGTGTTCACTTGTTCTCCTCCGTGTCGGCGGTCTGGCGCCGGCGCAGGGCGTGGAAGTTCTCGAGGGTCACGAGGGGCAGGTCCTTGCGGCCGGAGTCGTCGCCGAACGGCCCGGCGCCGCCGGCGTCCGTGCCGTCGAGATGGTCCAGGCTGCACGCGTCGGGCACGGCCGACTCCTCCAGCCGGCGGGCGTCGCCGACCGCCGCGGTGGGGATGACGTACCGCTCCTCGTACTTGGCGATCGCCAGCAGCCGGTACATGTCCTGGATCTGCTCGCCGGTCATGCCGACCGCCTCCGCGGCCGAACCGTCCGGCTCCTCACCGAGGTTGACCGACCGCATGTACGAGCGCATGGCGGCCAGCTTCTCCAGCGAGGCGCGCACGGGCGCCACGTCGCCGGCCGTGAAGAGCTCCGCCAGGTACTCCAGGGGGATGCGGAGGGTGTCGATGGCGCCGAAGAGGTTCCCGGCGTCCTCGCCGTCGAAGCCGGTCTCGGTCAGCGCGTCGACCACCGGGGAGAGCGGCGGGATGTACCAGACCATCGGCATGGTGCGGTACTCCGGGTGCAGCGGCAGCGCCACCTTGTACGTGCTGATCAGCGCGTGGACGGGGGAGCGGCGGGCGGCCTGGAGCCATTCGTGGGTGATGCCGTCCCGCTCGGCGGCCCGCTGCACCTCGGGGTCCTCCGGATCCAGGAAGACACCCAACTGGGCTTCGTAGAGGTCCTGTTCGTCGGTGGCCGAGGCGGCGGCGGTGACCTTGTCGGCGTCGTAGAGGATCACGCCGAGGTAGCGCAGCCGGCCGACGCAGGTCTCGGAGCAGACCGTGGGCAGCCCCACCTCCAGGCGGGGGTAGCACAGGGTGCACTTCTCGGCCTTGCCGGTGGCGTGGTTGAAGTAGACCTTCTTGTACGGGCAGCCGGTGACGCACATCCGCCATCCGCGGCACTGGTCCTGGTCGACCAGGACGATGCCGTCCTCCTCGCGCTTGTACATCGCGCCCGAGGGGCAGGAGGCCACGCAGGCCGGGTTGAGGCAGTGCTCGCAGATCCGCGGCAGGTAGAACATGAAGGTCTGCTCGAAGGCGAACTTCACCTTCTCCGCAGCCTTCTCCCGCGTCCTGACGACCATCGGGTCGGCGCCGCCGTGCTCGGTGGCGCCGCCGAGGTTGTCGTCCCAGTTGGAACTCCACTCGATCTTCATCGGCTTGCCGCTGATCAGCGAACGCGGTTCGGCCACCGGGTAGTCCGTGCCGAGCGGGGCGTCGGTGAGGTTGCGGTAGTCGTAGGTCCAGGGCTCGTAGTAGTCCTTGATCTGCGGCAGCACCGGGTTGGAGAAGATCGAGGCCAGCTTGTGGAAGCGGCCGCCGGCCTTCAGCTTGAGCTGGCCGCGCTTGTTGAGCTGCCAGCCGCCGCGCCACTTCTCCTGGTCCTCGTACCGGCGCGGGTACCCCTGGCCGGGCCGGGTCTCGACGTTGTTGAACCAGACGTACTCCATGCCCTGCCGGTTGGTCCAGGTCTGCTTGCAGGTGACCGAACAGGTGTGGCAGCCGATGCACTTGTCGAGGTTCATGACCATGGCGATCTGGGCCATCACCCGGCCCACGGGCGCTCCACCGGGCATGTCAGTACTCCACCTTCTGCGAGCGGCGGCGGATGACCGTCACCTCGTCGCGCTGGTTGCCCGTCGGCCCCAGGTAGTTGAAGGCCCAGGACAGCTGGGCGTAGCCGCCGATCAGGTGGCTGGGCTTGAGGATGAGGCGGGTGAGGGAGTTGTGGATGCCGCCCCGCTTGCCGCTGTGCTCGGCCTTGGGGACGTTGACCGTGCGCTCCTGGGCGTGGTGCATGTAGACGGTGCCGGCCGGCATCCGGTGCGAGACGATCGCCCGGGCCACCACCACGCCGTTGCGGTTGACGGCCTCGATCCAGTCGTTGTCCTCCACGCCGATGGCCTCGGCGTCCTGCGGGGACATCCAGATGGCCTGGCCGCCGCGGGAGAGCGAGAGCATGAAGAGGTTGTCCTGGTACTCGGAGTGGATCGACCACTTGTTGTGCGGGGTGAGGTAACGCACCGTCACCTCCCGGTCGCCGTCCGGGCCGAGGACCGGTTCGCCGAAGAGCCGGTGCATGTCGAGCGGGGGCCGGTAGACCGGCAGCGCCTCGCCCAGCTCGTGCATCCAGTCGTGGTCGATGAAGAACTGCTGCCGGCCGGTGAGGGTGTGCCAGGGCTTGAGGTGCTCGGTGTTGAGGGTGAAGGCCGTGTACCTGCGGCCGCCGGACTCGCTGCCGGACCACTCCGGGGAGGTGATCACCGGCACCGGGGCGGCCTGGGTGTCGGCGTAGCTGATCCGCTTGCCCTCGTGTTCGGCGGCGAGGTGGGCCATCTCCTGGCCGGTGCGCTCCTCCAGGGTGTGGAAGCCCTGGGTGGCCAGGCGACCGTTGGTGGTGCCGGAGAGGGACAGGATGGTGTTGGCGGCCTTGACGGCGGTGTCGAGGAGCGGCCGGCCGTCGGCCGGGCCGCCGCGGGCCGTGCCGTTGAGGGCGGAGAGGGCGGCCACCTCCTCGTCGGGCCGGAGCATGATGCCCTTGGCCGGCAGGCCCAGCTTCTCCACCAGCGGTCCCAGGGCGCCGAACTTGGCGCCGACGGCGGTGTAGTCGCGTTCGACGACCGTCAGCGCGGGCATCGTCTTGCCGGGTACCGGCTCGCACTCGCCCTTGGCCCAGTCCAGGGCCACGCCGCCGGGCTGGGCCAGCTCGCCGGGGGTGTCGTGCTGGTGGGCGGTGGCGACCAGGTCCTCGCGGGTGCCCAGGTGGTCGTGGGCCAGCTCGCTGAGCCGGCCGGCGATCGCGGCGAAGGCCTCGAAGTCGGTGCGGGCCTGCCAAGGAGGGTCCACGGCCGGGGTGAAGGAGTGCACGAAGGGGTGCATGTCCGTGGAGGACAGGTCGTGCTTCTCGTACCAGGTGGCCGCGGGCAGCGTGATGTCCGACAGCAGGGTCGAGGAGGTCATCCGGAAGTCGAGGGAGAGCAGCAGGTCGAGCTTGCCCTCGGGGGCTTCCTCGTGCCATGTCACGTCCCGCGGGCGGACCTCGGCGTCCGCCTCCCGGGCGTTCAGCGAGGAGTGGGTGCCCAGCAGGTGCTTGGTGAAGTACTCGGCGCCCTTCGCGGAGGAGCCGAGCAGGTTGGCCCGCCACAGGGTGAGCACCCGGGGCCAGTTCTCCGGCGCGTCCGGGTCCTGGCAGGCGAAGCCGAGCCGCCCCGCCTTGAGTTCGTCCACCACGTACGCGGCCGGCTCCTTGCCGGCGGCCCGCGCCTGGTCGGTGAGGTCCAGCGGGTTGCGGTCGAAGGTCGGGTAGGAGGGCATCCAGCCCATCCGCGCCGAGGCGGCCAGGCAGTCGGCTCCGGTCATGCCCTTGAAGCGGCCGTCGCCCAGCGGCGAGGACAGTACCTCGGCGGTGAACCTGTCGTAGCGCCACTGGTCGGTGTTGAGGAACCAGTACGCGGCGCCGATCATCTGGCGGGGCGGGCGGGACCAGTCGGAGGCGGCGGCGAGGGTGGCCCAGCCGGTGACCGGGCGGCACTTCTCCTGGCCG
>NZ_JBFBGK010000024.1:0-85743 GCF_040684615.1 Streptomyces sp. NPDC089919 | reverse complement strand
GCCCTCGTTCACCTGCCGTGCAGCGCGCGGCGACCCGTCCGCCGGAACCTGCCCAGGACATCGAACGCACGGCCGGGGGGATTCGAAGAGTGAGCCGCACCCCTCCTGGGGTGCGGCCCGGCGGCGTTCTCGGGTGCGGCGCGGCATGCGCCGAGCCCGCGGTGGGACGGCTGCCTTGCGTCGGCACGTGCACGCTCACGCCTCCCAGTCCCAGGTGTCGAAGTACGCCGGGTGGCCGGAGTGGCGGGCGGTCATCACGGCTTCGAGGCGGGCGTGGTCGTGGGGTGGCATCAGGGCTCGCCACTGGGGCACGGTCAGGGCGCGGACGTGGTCGTGTTCGTCGGGGTCCAGGACGATCGCGGCGAGCCGGGCGGCGGAGAGCCGGCCGCCGTCGAAGACCCAGCCGGCCGTGGCCAGCGGCCAGTCCTCGCCCGGCAGGCCGAAGACGGTGGCCAGCAGCCGCGGCGGCCCCGCCACCTCGATGCCGGTCTCCTCCCGGCACTCGCGCACGGCCGTCTCCCAGGGCCGCTCACCCGGCTCGGCGATGCCGCCCGGCCACTGCCACGGGTGGGCGTCGGAGTAGGTGGCGCGCAACTGGACGGGCCGGTCGTCCTCGTCGGTGAAGAACACCGCCCCGAACACGACGGCCTTCGGCAGACCGGCCGCGAACTCCTCCGGCGGGAGCCATTCCTTGCTCATGATGCGTCTCCTCGCGTGCCTCCGCCGGGTGGTGGCCCGGGGAGCAGTCGGGTGCGGTCGGGGGTGGCCGGGGTGAACTCGACGGGGTCGGTCGGGTGTTGGAAGTGGACGGCGGCGGGGAGCGCGGCGCGGTAGGCGGTCAGGCCGGCCCGGCAGTACGCCACCATCGGGTCGGGGAGGGCGTCCAGGGGGTACCAGCCCATCCCGTCGCAGCGGTCCGGCTCCATGATCCGCGGACGGCCCGACCACCGGCGCACCTCGAAGAAGACGCCGAGGCGGGAGCGCGAGCCGGTGGGCGGGCGGTGGTGGACGGTGACGGCCGCGGTCACGTCCGCCGCCCCGATCAGCACGCCGGTCTCCTCGCGTGCCTCCCGGATCACGGCCCCGACCATGTCCTCACCGGCATCGAGATGCCCCGAGGGCAGATGCCACAGCCCCGAGGCGTACACCGGGCCGGCCCGGCGCGACAGCAGCACCTCAGGCCCTGTAGCCCCGTCCCGCCGCAGCACGAGGTGGACGTCCACGGGCACCATGTGCCGCTCCCCGCCACTCACTTCGTCCTCCGGAGGCTGCGTTCGGGGTGCCGGACGGCGGTGGTCCCGTCACCGGCGGGTGCGAGCGCGGGCGTGGGCTCGGGGCAGGCGGCCCGGGGGACGGCGGGCGTTGGCGGGCTCATGGAGTCGGCTCCTTCGGGGACGGGTCGGATGCGGAGGGCCGCGCCGGGTCCTGCTCGCCGAGGAGGGCGGCGCCGGTCGGCGGCGGGGCGGTGCGGAGGGCGCCGTCGGCCGGCGGCCCGGCGGTGAGCGGCATGGTCGTGAGGCGGCTGACAGGGGAGGGCCACAGGACGGCCACCGGTGCGGCCAGCAGGAGCGTGCCGACGAGGAGGGCGGTACGGGTGCCGTAACCGGTGGCCAGGGCGCCGGCGGTCAGAGCGGCGAAGGGCTTGCTGCCGGAGACCAGCCAGGTGGAGGTCTGCTGGGCCCGCGCCTGGAGCTGCGGCGGGCAGATCTGCTGGCGCAGCGACCGCTGGGTGGTGCCCGCCACCGCCGCGCCGGCGAGCTGGAGGGCGCCCGCCGCGGCCAGGACCGCCAGCCAGCCGGGTCCGGGCCCGGCGAGCAGCAGCGGCACGCCCGCCGCCGGGCAGGTGGCGAACCCGGCCAGGAGCGTGGGCCCCGGGCCGAAGCGGGCCACGATCCGCGGGGCCAGCAGCGCACCGCCGAGCGCACCCGCGCCGGAGACGCCCATCACGATCCCCAGACCGGTCGGGCCCACCGCCAGGGTGGTCAGCAGGTAGTAGGAGGAGAGCGCACCGGTCATGCCGACGCCCCACCCCGTGAGCGTCAGCGCGAGCACGAGGTCCCGGACCAGCGCGGTCCGCGCCGTGTACGCGAGACCTTCGGCGATCTCACCCGCGAAGCGGTACCGGTGCCGGGCCCCGCCCCCGGCCCCCGGCACCGGCCGCCCCCGCTCCGGGATCCGCGCCGCGCACCAGGCGGACACCAGGTACGACAGGGCGTCCAGCCAGAAGGCCCGGGCCGCGCCCACGACGGCGACGACCACCGTGCCCAGGTACGTACCGGCGGTCTCCGAGGCCCCGAAGGCGGCCCCGACCCGGGCGTTGGCCCGGTGCAGCAGGGCAGGGGCGACCAGCTGCGGGACGATCGCCAGGGCCGCGGCCTGGTGCAGGACGGTCACCGCGCCCACCACCAGCGCGACGGCGTACAGCACCGGCATCGACAGCACACCGGCCAGCGACGCGGCGGGCACGGCGGCGACGGCGGCGGCCCCCGCGAGGTCGGTGCCCACCAACAGGCCCCGCTTCGCGTGCCGGTCCACGACCGCCCCGGCCGGCAGCGCGAGCAGGAAGGTGGGCAGATGGGCCAGGGAGGCCAGCAGGGCGGCCTGCCCGGCCGTCGCGTGCAGCTCGAGGACGGCGAGCGCGGGCAAGGCCACCAGGTGCACCGAGGTCCCCACCAGCCCGGCGGACTCCCCGCACAGGTACCGCGTGAAGCCCGGCCCGAGCGCGGCGGCGGGCCCGGCGGCGGACGGCCGGGGCCGCGGCAGGCTCACCATGCGGCCGCCTCCGTCGGCGCCCGGTCCACGGGCATCCCGGCGGACCCGCTCCCCGTACCGGGTCCGCCGCCGGTGCCCGTCACGTGGGGTCCTCGGCGGGTACGGCGGCGCGGCCGGCCGTGGGCTGGGCCGGAATCGGGGCGTCGAAGGCCGAGGCCTGGAGCAGGTACGCGTCCCGGAAGTCGCCGGTGCCCGTCGCCGGGTCCATCAGCTCCTCGAAGGTGCCCGACTCCGCGACCCGGCCGTCCTTGAGGACGTGGATCAGGTCGGCGTGCCGCACCGAGTGCAGGCGGTGCGTGATCAGCACGATCGTCTGGCCGGTGGTCGCGGCCAGGTCCCTGATCCGGTCGAAGACCCGCTGCTCCGCCACCGCGTCCAGCGCGCTGGTGGGCTCGTCCACGATCAGGATCTCGGCCTGCCGGTACTTGGCCCGGGCGATGCCCACCCGCTGCCACTGGCCGCCGGAGATCTGGTGCCCGCCCCGGTAGCCCCGGGCCAGCAGCGTGTCCAGCCCGCGCGGCAGGTCGGCGAGGACCCGGTCGGCCCCGGAGAACTCCGAGGCCGCGCGGACCAAGTCGTCGTCGATGGCCCGGTCGGGCTGGCCGATGCCGACGTTCACCCGGTACGTGAAGGGCCACTGGTAGAAGTCCTGGGACATCAGGGCGACCCGGGCGAAGACCTGGTCGCGGTCGGCGGTGCGGGCGTCCACCCCGTCCCACCGGATCCGGCCGCCGCCCTCGTCCGGCAGGTACAGCCCGGCGAGCAGCTTGACCAAGGTGGACTTGCCGGAGCCGTTCTCACCCACCAGCGCGATGATCTTGCCGGTCGGGAAGCCGAGGCTGACCTCGTGCAGGGTCGGCTCGGGGGTCGTGCCGGTGCTGCCGGGGTAGGTGAAGGTGACCTTCTCGAAGCGGACCTCCCGCAGCTGTTCGGGCAGCGGCTGCCCGCCGGTGGGGATGGCCCGGGTCTCCGCCTCCTGGCACAGCCGCTCGAAGTCGGCCACGAACAGGCTCTCTTGGTGCAGTTCGGTGATCTGCAGCACCAGCGAGTCCAGGCTGGCGGCGCCGCTGCGGATGGCCAGGACGGCCGTGCCCGCGACCGCCAGTTCCATGGCGCCGCTCCACAGCAGCAGCCCCAGCGCCCCGTACGTGAGCAGGGTGGCCAGGCCACTGGCGCCGTCGGCGAAGAGCCCGATGCGGGCGGCCCGGCGGGCCAGCCGGGTCTGTTCGCGTTCGCTGGTCTCGGCCATGGTCCGGAAGTGGTCCAGCAGGAAGGGGCCGACGCCGTGGATGCGGACCTCGGCGGCGCCCTCCTTCTGGGTCAGCAGCTGGCCGAGCAGGTGTCCGGCCCGGGCGTGCTGGACGAAGGCGTGGAAGGAGACGTACTTCTGCCGGGAGATCATCAGCGAACTCCAGGCGCTCGGCAGGGTCATCAGCACCAGCAGCGGCAGCAGCACCGGGTGCAGGACGGTGAGCACGCCGGCCGCGGCGATCAGGGACACCGCGGCGTTCAGGGTGTTGGTGCAGTAGCGGATCATGCGCCGGGCGGAGTCCGCGCCGTAGCGGGCCGCGTCCAGGAGCCGGTGGAACTCGTCGTCCTCGATCGCCGCGAGTTCCGTACGGTGCACCAGCCCGAGGTACTGCTCCGTGGCCACCCGCTGGACCTTCGGTTCCAGGGCCCCGGTGGCCGCCGTCGACGCCGACCGCAGCAGCGACCCGGCGAACGCCGTCAGCGCCACGACCACCAGCGCCGGCACCGCCTGCCCGAGGCGCTGGTTGGTGCTGCCGCCCGCCAGGACGTGGCCGAGCACGCCGTTGACGGCGACCAGGCCGATCGCCTGGGTGACGCCGCGCCCGGCCTCGGAGCCCAGTACCACGCGCAGGGCGCGGGCGTCCGCCAGGTGCGCGAGCCGTACGCCGGTCATGACCAGGCGCGGCAACTCCCGGGCCATCCGCCAGAGTCCGAGCTCCAGCCACGCGCCCTCGTGCTGGTCCCAGCCGATGTCGTAGGCCAGCTCGCCGCCGAACAGCAGCCGCTCGGCGTCCGACACCCCCGCGGTGCCGGATCCGGGCTTCGCGTGCTTGCTCACGCCGTCCTCCTCGTATCCGGTCGTACGCCGTGGTGGCGGCGGACGGAAGGGCCGACGGGGCGCGCGGGGGCGTCAACGCGGCGCCCGGGCGCGGGCGGCCGGCCCGGGCCGGCCCCGGTCTGTTCGATTCGCGGGTGCGGTTCGGGCTGGTTCGGCGGTGGATTCACGGTTCCTCCGGATGGGCGCACGAGGGGTACTGGTGCTCTAAGAACGGCTCCCGATCGGGCGAGTCACGGCCGGATCGGGGGCGGCCGGTGAACGGATGTTCCAGTCCTTCCGGGTGGGCTTGGGGCGCCTGACCCGGCGCCGTTCAAACTCGCTCGAACAGGTTCACCTCACCCCGGCGGGGGATTGCGGGCCCCGCACCGTAGGGCGGTTTTCCGAACCGGAGCCGTCGTACTGGCAGCACCGCGGGCCGGCGGGACAGCCGGATGGCCGGGCAGCCGTCGCGGCGGCGAAGGTGGGTGACGTCCCCAGCGAGTGACTCAGCACCTCCCGCAGCACGTCCCACAGCAAGCCACCCAGCAAGCCACGCAGCACGTCATCCGTCGGAAGGGCCCGATCGTGAAATCCACCGCCACCACCACCGCCGTCGCCGCAGCCACCGCCGCCGCCGCGCTGGTCCTGACCGCGCAGCCGGCCCCGGCCGCCACCGTGCCCCGGCCGGCCGTGGACGGGATCTGGCGCACCGACGGCTACGGCACCGTGCTCGCCGTCCGCGACGGCCGGCTGCGCGAGTACCAGACCACCGCCGTCAGCTGCCTCCCGGGCGACACCGCCCGGCGCACCGGCCCGGGCACCTACACGGCGCCCGACGGGTCCGTCCTGACCCTGCGCCCGGGAGCGGACCGCACCCGGGCGACCCTGTCCGAGGACGGCTCGGCCGGCCACCGCGACCTGCGCCGCCTGGCGGCGCTCCCCGCTGCCTGCACGCGCCCGGCCGGCACGGACCCGCGGACGGCCTTCGACGTCTTCTGGCGGTCCTTCGAGGAGAACTACCCCTTCTTCGCTGCCAAGGGCGTCGACTGGCGGCAGGTGCGCGACCGCCACCGGCCCACCGTGCACGCCGACACCACCAAGGGTGAACTGTTCGCCGTCTTCCGCGCGATGGTCGCGCCGCTCCACGACGCCCATGTCGCCGTCCAGGACGGGGACCGCGTCTTCGCGCAGGGCCGCCCCGGCACCGTCATGCCCTCCGCGGAACTGGACGCCAAGGTCAAGAAGTTCGTCGTCGCCCGGGACCTGGCACAGGCCCGCAACCGCCGGGACTTCGGCAACGGCCGGATCACCTACGCCGACCTCCCCGGCCGCCTCGGCTACCTCCGGATCTCCGGTTTCGGCGGCTACGCGGCCGAGGGCGCCCCGTACGCGGTCCAACAGGCGGTGCTGGAGGACGCCTTGGACGCGATCCTCACCCGGGAGCGGACCCCGCACCTGCGGGGCCTGATCATCGACCTGCGGGTCAACGGCGGCGGCTCGGACGCCCTGGGCCTGCGGATCGCCCGGCGGCTGACCGACGCCCGCTACCTCGCGTACGCCAAGCGGGCCCGCAACGACCCCGCAGACCCCGCCCGGCACACCCGCCCCCAGCCGGTGTACGTCACGCCCGCCGACGGCCCCCGGTACACCGGCCCGGTCGCCGTCCTGACCGGCGGTTCGACGGTCAGCGCCGGGGAGACCTTCACCCAGGCCCTCATGGGCCGGCCCGGTGGCACGGTCCGGATCGGGCAGCCCACCCAGGGCGTCTTCTCGGACGTCATGCGCCGCAGGCTCCCGGGTGGGCTGGCCGCCTGGCTCCCGAACGAGGAGTTCCTGACCCGCGCCGGCCGGACCTTCGACGGCCCGGGCATCGCGCCGCATCTGGCCGAACCCGTCTTCACCGCGCGGGAGTTCGCCGGAAATCGGGACTCGGCCTTCGACCGGGCCGTGCAGGTCCTGTCCCGCCCGCTGTTGGCCGAGCGGGCCCCCGCTGCGTAGAGTCGCCGTGCCCGGGATGACGAGGAGAAGACACGAGCATGCGCCCCGAGAACGACGACGAGACGGTCCGGCAGCCGGCGGCAGCGCCCGAGGGCGTGCTGGTCGAGGTGCGGCACACGGACACCGGCGCGGCGCTGTGTTCGATCGCCGGGGAGCTGGACATCGAGCTGATGGAGCCGGCCGAGCGCGCCCTGGCCGCGCTGGTGGACGCGCGTCCGCCGGTGCTCGTGGTCGGGCTGGCCGAGGTCACCTTCTGCGACTCCTCGGGGCTGAACCTGCTGCTCAAGACGCGGGCCGCGGCGGCGGCCGCCGGGATCGGCTTCCGGCTGGCGGCCGTGCCGCCGACCGTGATGCGGGTCCTGGAGCTGACCGGCACCCAGGCCGTCTTCGCCCTGCACGCGACGGTCGACGAGGCCCTTGCGGCCTGAGGCCCGTCCGGACGACCGTCGAGACCGAAGGGGTACCCGTAGATGACCACGAGCCGGGGGACCGCGGCCGGTGGACGGCCGGACGGGGGCGCGGCCGGCAGCCGGCGCCGGCTGGAACTGGCGGGCCTGGCCCGGCCGTCCGCCGCCGCCAAGGCCTTCACCCGCCGGGCGCTGGCCGACTGGGCCTGGGACGCGGGCGCGCCGGGGGTGGACGACGAGGTGGCCGAGGACGTGGTGCTGGTGGTGGCCGAACTGGTCGCCAACGCCGTGGTGCACGCCGGCGGGCCACTGGCGATGGTGCTCGACGCCTCCGGGTCCCGGCTGCGGATCGAGGTGAGCGACGGCTCGGACGAGCCGCCCGCCCCGCGGCGGCACCAGCGGGCGGCCCAGCCGGGCGGTCACGGCCTGCTGATCGTCGAGCGGGCCACCGACCGCTGGGGCGCCGACCGGCGGGAGCGCGCCAAGACCGTCTGGGCGGAGGTGGACGTGGCCCGCCTGTGCGCCGGGCGCTCCCCGGGCCCGTCCCCGTCCGGCGGGCCGGAGCGGGGCGCCTGAGTCCCGGCGCCGGCCCGTACCGGCCGCCGGGGGCGGTGTCAGGAGCTGCGCGCGGCGCCGGTGCGCAGCCGCTCGGCGTCGAACTCGGCCCAGACGACCTTGCCGTTCTCGTGCGGGACGGCCCCCCAGTCGTCGGTGAGCCGCTGCACGATGTGCAGGCCGTGGCCGCCCGGGACGCCGGGGCGCGGCGCGGTCTGCAGGCGGGGCAGTTCGCCCGAGCCGTCCCACACCTCGACGCGCAGCACGTCCCCGGACTCGAGCAGGAGTTCGTGGCAGCCCTTGGCGTGCAGGTTGGCGTTGGTGACCAGTTCGGAGACGACCAGGAGGACGTCCTCGGTGGTGTCCTGGTCGCCCCAGCCCCAGTCGGTCAGCGCCGAGCGGGCGAACTCGCGTCCGCGGCTGACCTGTCTGGGGGCGTCTCGCAGGACGAGCCGGCGGCGCTGGCGCAGCGCCGGGCTCCGGGCGTCCGGTGCGGGCACTCCGGGATCCGGTCCGATCGTCTGCACTGCCGCCTCGCTCCGTCCTCGCCCAGGCACGCGCCTGGTTTCCGTGTACCCCGTCACCCTACGGACGCCGGGGGCGGGGCGCAGCCGAAGCACTGTACCCCGTCCGCGCCCCCGTACTCCCGGTCACCTGCGGCCCTGTGCGTGGCGGCCGCGGCCACGGCGGGGGACCGTGAGGATCAGGGCCATCAGCATCGGCACGGTGAGCAACATCATGATTCCCATGACGGGCCTCCCTGTGAGAGCAGGATGCCTACCGTCTGGCCGCTGAGAGCGGGCCCAAACCCACCCGTCCCGTACATCACCCGCTCTGCGGACCGGCCGGGGGGTCGGGCAGCCGGATGTGCACCACGCACGTGTCGTCGCGCTTGGCGGCCCGCCCGAGCAGGGGCGAGAGCAGGGCGCCCAGCGGGTCGGGGGCCCCGGGGGTGCAGAGCCGGGCGGCGGTGGTGGCCAGCCGGTCCAGCCCCTCGTCCAGGTGTTCGGTGGGCTTCTCGACCAGCCCGTCGGTGTACAGGAGGATCTGGTCGCCGGGGCGCAGCCGGTAGCGGGCCTCGGCGTAGCGGGGCTCGTGGGTGGCGCCGAGCAGCACGCCGGCCGGCCGCTCCAGGTACCCGGCCACGCCGTCGCGGATCAACAGCGGCGGCGGGTGGCCCGCCTGGGCCCACGTCAGGCAGCGCTCGACCGGGTCGTACACCGCCATGATCATGGTGGCGGTGCCGAAGCGGGCGTCGCCGGTGTGCAGGAGGAGCTTGTTGAGCCGGTGCAGCGCCTCCACCAGCGGGCTGCCGGTGATGATCATGCCCTTGGTGCTGAACCGCAGCTGGGCCATGGTCGCCACCGCGTCCAGGCCGTGGCCCGCCACGTCCCCCACGACGAACAGGGCCTGTCCGTCGGGCAGTTCGATGGCGCTGTACCAGTCGCCGCCGACGTTCACGCCGTCCTCGGAGGGCTGGTACGCCACCTGGACGTCCAGTCCGGCCAGGTGCAGCGACTGGCCGGGGATCGGCAGCAGGGCGTGCTGGAGGCGGGAGGCGAGGGTGCGCTCGGCCTGCAGCAGGCCGAGCTGGCGGGCCATCGCCCGCTCGGAGCGCAGCAGTTCGTCCTCGGCCTGCTGCTGCCGGGTCAGGTCCTGGAAGAGGCCGTGGACCTCGACGGGGGTGCCCGCCGCGTCGACCACCGCCTCCGCGACGACCCGGACGTGCCGGACGCCCGCCGGGGTGGCGATGCGGATCCGGCGGTCCAGCGGCACGGCCCGGTGCAGCAGCTCGCGGACCGCCCCGGCGGCCTCCGGGCCGTCCTCGGGGAGCAGGTGCTGGGGCAGGTCCTCCCAGGAGATGGGCCCGTGGGCCGGATCGCGTCCGAAGACGGCGTACGCCTGGTCGGACCACTCGGCCGCGCCGGTCGCCGGGTCCCACTGCCCCCAGCCGAGGTTGCCCAGCCGCTGCATGTCCGCCAGGCGGTGCGCCTCGCGCTCGTCGGTGTCGTGCCGCACCCAGCTGACGACCAGCCGGCCGGCCAGCGGGACCGCCCGGACGGAGAAGGTGGAGTGGCGCGGGGGGCCGGCGGAGACCTCCTCGTACGTGAAGGGCTCGCCCTCGTAGACGGTGCCGCTCTCCAGGGCGTCCACGTAGCCGTGCCACAGGGAGGTGCCGAGCACGGTCGGGTAGTTCTCCAGCACCCGCAGGCCGATCAGCTCCTTGCCGCGGCGGCCCCCGATGTCGAGGGCCCCGGGCGAGGCGGCGTCCACGCGGAAGTCCTCGACCCCGCCCAACGGCCCGCGGACCGGGGTGAGGAGGATCACCGAGCCCGGCAGGGTGTCGAGCATCCGCTGGGCGGCGGCCGTCTCCGCGTCGGCGGCCGGGACGGCGGCCGGCAGCGCGCCGAGCGCGGCCCCGCAGCGCCGGGCGGCCCGCCGGAGCAGGTCGCGGGTGGCCTCGTCGAAGGGCTCGGAGCGGGTGCGCAGGAAGCCGACGGCCGCCGAGGCCGCGCCGGGCACCGGGCAGGGCAGCCAGGCCCGCGAGGGCCAGCGGGCGGGCTCGCCGATCAGGGCGTACCGCGCGGCGTCCGCCGCCGGGTCCGCCAGCCAGACGGGCCGGCCGCTCTCCAGCGCCTGGAGGGGGGCAACGGCCACCCCGGGCGGCACCCGACGCCACTGCTCGGCCAGTTCCGGGCCGAGCCCGGCATCGCCCCACAGCTCCAGCCCGCCGCCGCCGGCGGCCGCCGTGTAGATCACCACGCAGTCCACCCCGGCCGCCGGGCCGAGGTGGTGGCGCAGGCCCGCGGCGACGGCCTGCGCGGAGACGGCCCGCGTCAGGGTCTCGGCCAGGCCGCGGGGGAGGACGGTGTGCGCGGCCGACCCGGTGGCCGGCCGGGTTCTCGGTCTGGGGACCGTGCCGCCCTCCGCCGCGTCCGGCGTCCGGCCGGTCGCCGCGGCCTCCTCCAGTAAGGCCCAGGACTCCGTCAGCAGGGAGTGGCCGTGCCGGTGCGCCGCCGCCTCCAGGGCCGCGTACGCCTGCTCGGCGGAGAGCCGCGCGGATCCCATCAGCACGCCCCGGGCCCGCTCGACCACCGCGCTCTCGGCGGCGTCGGACCGGGCGCGGGCGAGTTCGTCCCGCAGTCGGGCCACGACCTTGGCCATGGCCAGCTTCTCGGCCGGGCCGTCGGACTTCTCGGGAGGGCGGGTCATGATCCGAGGATCGCACGTGCGCGGGCCCCGGACGGCGTCTATCGGCGCGCTCGTCAGGGCTTGTGCGCCATCGGCCGCGGCCACCGCGGGAGCCGACCGCGCCGGCGCACCACGGCCCGCCCACGGGGCGCACGCGCCCGGCCGGTACGGCCGGCCGGGGCGGGCGGCCGGGGCGGGCGGGGCCGCCGCCACCCGGTCCGTGACCGTCCTCGGAAACCCGTCCGTACGGGTCCCGGAAATGGCATGAGTCAATTCGCGGATCCGGGGCAGGCGAGCGTCACGACAGCCACAAGACGACGGAGGTTCCCCCATGCTCCCCCTGCTGCTGGTCCTGCTCCTCGCCCTCCTCCTCTTCGGTATCGGCTTCGCCGTGAAGGTGCTGTGGTGGGTGGCCGTGGCCGTGCTCGTCGTGTGGCTGCTGGGCTTCATCGCCCGTCCCGCGGGCAGCAGCGGCCGCTGGTACCGCTGGTAGCGGCGGCCCGGACCCGGGACCCCCGGCGCCGGACGCCGGAGCGCGAGACGCCGTGCACCACCGACGAGAAGGGACTTCGCTTCCATGAACGAGGACATCTGGGCCTACCGGCTCCCCGCCGGTCACCCGACCATGGACCTGACGGGCTACAAGGTCGAGGCCGTGGACGGCTCCATCGGCAAGGTCGACAAGCACTCCGCCGAGACCGAGGCCGCCTGGATCGTGGTCGACACCGGTCCGTGGATCTTCGGCCGCGAGGTGCTGCTGCCGGCCGGCACGATCACCCGCATCGACACGGCGGAGGAGAAGATCTACGTCGACCGCACCAGGGAACAGGTCAAGGACTCACCTGACTTCGTCAAGGAGAAGCACCTCGACGACGTCGACTACCACCGCGAGATAGGTGGCTACTGGGGCGGCGCACTGCGGTTCTGACCGCGGGCCGACGGCCACCGCCGACCGGACGCGCACGCGTCCGCGGGGCGGTGGCCGCCCTGTGACCGGAGCCGGACGCGCTGCCCGGCCCGGCCCCCGGAGGGCCCCCGAACTGGGGTAACCTCCTGCGCGGTAGGCGTGTCCGTGCCGTGCACCTGCGAAGGAATCGCCGAACTGGTGTGTGCGGCGCGTGTGATCGGGATGTCGGCCACCGGGCCGGCGGGCTAGGGAAGGCGACGTTCGAATGGCTGGCTCAACCCCGTCCGACGGTTCACGGGCGCACACGGGATCCGACCGCGGGGCCGCGCAGGTCGGCGAGCCGGAACTGCGGCTGCTGCTGGCGGGTCTGACGGCGGTCCGCGACGGCGACTTCGGCACCCGCCTGCCCGGGGACGCCGACGGCCTGCTCGGCGAGATCGCCACCGTCTTCAACGGCATGGTCGACCAGCTCTCCCGCTTCACCTCGGAACTGACCCGGGTGGCCCGCGAGGTCGGCACCGAGGGCAGACTGGGCGGCCAGGCGCAGGTGCCCGGGGTCTCGGGGACCTGGGAGGACCTGACCGACTCGGTCAACGCGATGGCCGGCAACCTCACCACGCAGGTCCGCGACATCGCCCAGGTCGCGACGGCGGTGGCCAAGGGCGACCTGTCGCAGAAGATCACCGTCACCGCCCGCGGCGAGATCCTGGAGCTGAAGAACACCGTCAACACCATGGTGGACCAGCTCAGCTCCTTCGCCGGGGAGGTCACGCGCGTGGCCCGCGAGGTCGGCACCGAGGGCATCCTCGGCGGCCAGGCCGACGTCAAGGGCGTCTCGGGCACCTGGCGCGACCTCACCGACTCCGTCAACTTCATGGCCGGCAACCTGACCGGCCAGGTCCGCGCCATCGCCCAGGTCGCCACCGCCGTCGCCGACGGCGACCTGTCGCAGAAGATCACCGTCACCGCCCGCGGTGAGATCCTGGAACTGAAGGACACCATCAACACGATGGTGGACCAGCTCAGTTCCTTCGCCGGGGAGGTCACGCGCGTGGCCCGCGAGGTCGGCACCGAGGGCCGGCTGGGCGGCCAGGCCGACGTCCGGGACGTCTCCGGTACCTGGCGCGACCTCACCGAGTCCGTGAACGTCATGGCGGACAACCTCACGGCGCAGGTGCGCTCGATCGCCGAGGTCACCACCTCCGTGGCCCAGGGCGACCTGACCCAGAAGATCAGGGTGGACGCCCGCGGCGAGATCCTGGAGCTGAAGGAGACCATCAACACGATGGTCGACCAGCTCTCCGCCTTCGCCGACGAGGTCACCCGGGTCGCGCGCGAGGTGGGCACGGCCGGCAACCTGGGAGGCCAGGCGACGGTCCGGGGCGTCTCGGGCACCTGGAAGGACCTCACGGACAACGTCAACGTGATGGCCTCCAACCTCACCGGGCAGGTCCGGTCCATCGCCCAGGTCGCCACCGCCGTGGCCCGGGGCGACCTCTCGCAGAAGATCACGGTCGAGGCCAAGGGCGAGGTCGCCGAACTGGCCGGGGTCATCAACACGATGGTCGACACCCTCTCTGCCTTCGCCGACGAGGTGACCCGGGTGGCCCGAGAGGTCGGCACCGAGGGCATCCTCGGCGGCCAGGCGCGGGTGCCGAACGTGGCGGGCACCTGGAAGGACCTGACCGACAACGTCAACTTCATGGCGCACAACCTGACCAGCCAGGTCCGCAACATCGCCCAGGTCACCACCGCGGTCGCCAACGGCGACCTCACCCGCAAGATCGACGTGGACGCCCGCGGCGAGATCCTGGAGCTCAAGACCACCATCAACACGATGGTCGACCAGCTCAGTTCCTTCGCGGCCGAGGTCACCCGCGTCGCCCGCGAAGTGGGCAGCGAGGGGCGGCTGGGCGGCCAGGCCGAGGTGGAGGGCGTCTCCGGCACCTGGAAGCGGCTGACGGAGAACGTCAACGAACTGGCCGGCAACCTCACGCGCCAGGTCCGGGCCATCGCCGAGGTGACCGGCGCGGTGGCGGAGGGCGATCTGACCCGCTCGATCACGGTCGACGCCTCCGGCGAGGTCGCCGACCTCAAGGACAACATCAACTTCATGGTGGAGTCCCTGCGCGAGACCACCCGCGCCAACGAGGAACAGGACTGGCTCAAGACCAACCTGGCCAGGATCTCCGCCCTGACCCAGGGCCGGCGGGACCTCGCGGCGGTCGCCGACTCCATCATGGACGAGCTCACCCCGCTGGTCTCGGCCCACTGCGGCGCCTTCTACCTGGCCGAGGACACCCCCGAGGGCACGGTCCTGCAGTTCGTGGCCTCGTACGCCTTCCCGGAGGGCGCCCGGCCCACCCGCTTCCGGCTCGGGCAGTCCTTCGTCGGACAGGCCGCCCGCAGCAAGAGCCCCATCGGAGTGGACTCCCTCCCGCCGGACTACCTCGCCGTCTCCTCCGGGCTCGGCCGGACCGAGGCGCTGCACCTGATCGTGCTGCCGATCGTGGTCGAGGAGCAGGTGCTGGGCGTCATCGAGCTGGCGTCCGTGCACCCCTTCACCCAGGTCCACCGCGCCTTCCTGCACCAGCTGACCGACGTCATCGGCGTCAACCTGAACACGATCATCGCCAACGCCCGCACCGACGAGCTGCTGGGGGAGTCGCAGCGGCTGACCGCCGAACTCCAGGCCCGCTCCAAGGAACTGCAGGTCCGTCAGGAGGAGCTGCAGGCCTCCAACGCGGAACTGGAGGAGAAGGCCGAGCTGCTGGCCGCGCAGAACCGCGACATCGAGACCAAGAACCTGGAGATCGAGCAGGCCCGCCAGGAACTGGAGGCCCGCGCCCACCAGCTCTCGCTGGCCTCCAAGTACAAGTCGGAGTTCCTGGCCAACATGAGCCACGAGCTGCGCACCCCGCTCAACAGCCTGCTGATCCTGGCCCAGTTGCTCGCCCAGAACCCCAGCCGCAACCTGACCACCAAGCAGGTCGAGTACGCCGGCATCATCCACTCCGCCGGCTCCGACCTGCTCCAGCTCATCAACGACATCCTCGACCTGTCCAAGGTCGAGGCGGGCAAGATGGAACTGAACCCGCAACCCGTCTCCATGGGCAGGCTGCTGGACGACATGGAGGCCACCTTCCGGCCGATGACCGGCCAGAAGAACCTCTCCTTCACCGTCCGGACCTCCCCGGACGTGCCGGCCGAACTGCTCACCGACGACTACCGGCTCCGCCAGATCCTGCGCAACCTCCTGTCCAACGCGGTGAAGTTCACCGAGAGCGGCAGCGTCGAACTGCGCATCGAGCCGGCCGGCGAGGCACGCATCCCGGAGGTCGTGCGGCGCTCCGGGCCGGTGCTCGCCTTCCACGTCACCGACACCGGCATCGGCATCGCCCCCCAGCACCTGGAGAGCGTCTTCGGCGCCTTCCAGCAGGCCGACGGCACCACCAGCCGCAAGTACGGCGGCACCGGGCTCGGGCTCTCCATCAGCCGCGAGATCGCCTTCCTGCTGGGCGGGGCCATCACCGCCGAGAGCACGGTCGGCGCGGGCAGCACCTTCACGTTCTACCTGCCGGTCACCAGCCCCGCCGACGAGAGCGCCGCGGCGGGCGCACCGGGAGCGGCGGCCGGCGCCGCCGAGCTCACCGGCCGGACCCCGGACGCCCTCCCGGCCGCCCCGGCCCGCCCCCGCCGCCTCCTGGTCGTCGAGGGCCGCCCGCACGGCCTGCTCTCGCTGGTGGCGGAGAACGCCCTGACCGAACTGCCCGGCACCACCGACGCGTCGGGCCGGCGCGAGGTGGAGCTGATCACCACCGTCGGCGCCCACGAGGCCGCGGCCAGCCTGGCCGCCGGCCCCTGCCACGCCGTCGTCCTCGAACTGGACCTGCCGGACGGCGCCGCCGTCGGCCTCCTGGAGGAGATGGACCGGGACCCGGCCCTGCAGGCCGTCCCCGTCCTGGTGCACAGCGGCCGGGGCATCGCGGCCGAGGACGAGCGGCTGCTGCGCGAACGGCACGGCGCCCAGCTGGTCGAGCTGATCACCAGCCTCGACGAGCTGCGCGAGCGGATCGCCCTGCACATGAGCGCGGACCGCCCCGGGGACCTGGTACCGCAGGCCCGGCGCCCCGAGCCGGGCGACGACTGGGAGCCCCGCCGCGCCTCGCCGCTGGCCGGCCGTACCGCGCTGGTCGTCGACGACGACGACCGCAACCTCTACGCCATCACCGGCATCCTCGAACTGCACGGCATGCGGGTCCTGCAGGCCGAGAACGGCCGCGCCGCACTCGACGCCCTGGCCGCGCACACCGGGATCGACGTGATCCTGATGGACGTGATGATGCCCGAGATGGACGGGTACACCGCGACCGCGGCCATCCGCGCCATGCCCGAGCACGCCGACCTGGCCATCATCGCGGTCACCGCCAAGGCCATGGTCGGCGACCGGGAGAAGAGCCTCGCCTCGGGAGCCACCGACTACATCACCAAGCCGGTCGACGCGGGCGACCTGGTGGGCCGGATCCGGCGCCACCTGACCCCGTGACCCGCGCGCCGGCCGCCGGCCGCCGGCAGACCCCCAGGAGCTGAACAGTGCGCCACCCCCAAGACCCGCGAGCCGCCGACGGCGTGACCGTCCGCGTGCTCGAGCAGGCCGGGGCCGAGGACGCGGTCACCACCGCACTTGAACGGGACGCCGACGACGGCGCCACCGCCGTGGGCCGGCTCGCCTCCACCGTAGAGCGGCTGCAGCGCGAGCTGGAGCAGGCCCACGCGGACGCGGCCGGCCGGACCCTGGTGGAGATGGCCGTCGGCGTGCTGATCGAGCGGCTGCGCTGCGGGCCCACCGAGGCCGGCGCGCAGCTGGCCACCCTCGCCCAGCAGGCCGGCGTCCCGGTCCTCGAACTGGCCGCCGACCTCGTCAACCAGGTCGCCGCCGACACGATCTCGGAGGCGGCCCGGGAGTTCATCGCCGCCCAGGCGACCCCGGCCGCCGAATCGGTGGGACTGCGGCTGCGCAACGCCGAGGCGCACACCCTGGTCGCCGCCGACACCGAGGCCGCGGCCCGCTCGATGCTGGACCACGCCCTGCGCCCGCTGGGCGCGGTCGCCGTCGCGGTCTGGGCGGCCCACCCCGACCAGTCCCTGTCCCTGGCCGGCAGCGCCGGCTTCAGCGACCACGAGGCCCGCCGCTGGCGGCACGTCCCGCCCGGGGTCTCCACCCCGGCCCGCCGCGCCCTCGACGAGCGCGCCCAGGTCGAGTACCCCAACCTGGCCGGGGCCGGCCTGCCCTCCATCGGCCAGCACGAGATCGGCGGCGGCCGGCTGGCCGTGCCCGCCGGGATCGGCGGCCGCCTGACGGGCGTGCTGGAGATCTGCTGGCCCGACGAACCGCCCGCCCGCTCCCAGCCGTTGGAGCGGCAGTTCGAGGCGCTGGCGGAGCTGGCCGCCGCGACGCTGGAGACCTGGGCCGACAACGGCTCGCCCACCCCCGGGGCTCCCGACGCGCAGCTGGAGGGGCTGCGGCAGCTCACCGACGGACTCGCCGACCCGTGCCTGATCCTGCACGTGGCACCGGACAGCACCGAACTCCCGCTGCAGTTCACCATCGGGCACGTCAACCCCTCCTTCGTCGACTTCGCCGGCCGGCCCGGCAGCGCCGTCCTGGGCGCCCGGCTCCTGGAGGCCTATCCGCTGGCGGCCGAGTCCGGCGGGCTCTTGGAGAAGGTCGAGCACGTCTTCGTCACCGGGGAGCCCTTCCGCACCCCGAACATGACGCTCACCGCCGTGGTCGACGGCGTGCCGCTGAGCGCCCGGGCCCGGGTCAGCATCAGCCGGCACGGTGGCTACCTGGTCGTGGTCTGGCGGCTGGCCGACGGCACCCCGCGGGTGGCCCGGCTCCTGCAGCACGCCCAACGCCTGGGCCGTATCGGCGGGTTCGAGGAGAACCTGCTGACCCGCCAGACCGGCTGGAACGAGACGATCTACGAGCTGTACGGGCTGCCGCTGTCCGCCGCGCCGGTACCGCTGGACGGACTCGCCGACCACGCCCACCCCGACGACCGGCCCGCCATCGGCCGCTTCCTGCGGACGCTGCTGCACCACCGGCGGCCGGCCTCCACGGCCTTCCGCCTCCAGCGCCCGGACGGCGTCGCCCGGCACATCCGGATCGTCGCCGAGCCGGTGCCCGACGCCGACGGCCGGCTGGGCGTGGTCCGCGGCGCCTACCAGGACATCTCCGCCCAGCACTGGACGGAGGTGGCGCTGGCCGCCACCCGCGACCAGCTGGCCCAGACCGAGCAGCAGGCCGTGGAGCGCAGCCGGCTGGTCCTCCAGCTCCAGCACGCGATCATGCCCCCCGCGGTCGGCCCCCAGGACCTGCACGACCTGCGGGTGGCGGTCCGCTACCGCCCCGCGGAGAAGGAGCACCTGGTCGGCGGCGACTGGTACGACACGCTCACGCTGCCCTCCGGCGCGGTCCTGCTGTGCGTGGGTGACGTGGCGGGCCACGGCATCGAGGCGGCGACGGGCATGGTGGCGCTGCGCAACGCGCTGCGCGGCCTGGCCGCCACCGGCGCCGGCCCGGCCCAGCTGCTGACCTGGCTCAACAGCATCACCCACCACCTGACCGAGAGCCTGACCGCGACCGCCGCCTGCGGCCTGTACGACCCCGCCACCCGGCGGCTGCGCTGGGCCCGCGCCGGGCACCCGCCGCCCGTCCTGCTCCGGAACGGCCGGGCCGAGAACCTGCCCCAGCTCGGCGGGATCCTGCTGGGCGTCCTGGACCAGGCCGAGTACGACGAGGACGAGGTGGTCCTGGAGCCGGGGGACACCCTGGTCATGTACACCGACGGCCTGATCGAGCGCCGGGACCAGTCCCTGCAGACCTCCCTGGCCAACCTGCTCGCCCTGACCGAGCAGGCCGGCGGGGACGCCGGCGGCGGGCCGGGCGCGCTCGAGGCGCACCTCGACCACCTGCTGCGCTACAGCGCCTCCGACACCGACGACGACACCTGCCTCGTCGGGATCTCGGTGGCCGCGGCGGACGGGCCGTGACGGGCCGCAGCCGGGCCCGGTGACGAAGGAGGAGACGGGGATGGATGCCGAGGAGGAGTACGAGAACGTGAAGGGCCGGGAGACGGTGAAGGACCAGGAGAACGCCGTCGGGCAGTGCGACGCGCTGGAGGACGACGTGTCGGTGGAGGTGCGGCGCACCGACACCGGGGCGGCCGTGTGCGCGCTGGCCGGGGACCTCGACATCGAGACGATGGAGCCCGCCGAGCTGGCGCTGGCCGCCCTCCTGGGAGAGCGGCCGCCGGTGCTGGTGGTGGCCCTTCAGGGGGTCGGGTTCTGCGACTCCTCGGGCCTGAACCTGCTGCTGCGCACCAGAACCTCGGCGGCGGCGGCCGGTACGGCCTTCCGCCTGGCGGAGGTGCCCCCCACGGTGATGCGGGTGCTGGAGCTCACCGGCGCCCGGTCCGTCTTCGCCCTGCACGCGACGGTCGAGGAGGCCCTGGCACCCGCGCCCTGAACCCGTCCGGCGCCCGCTCGCGGACGAGCGGCCTCAGCGGCCGCGCGGCGCGCCCGTGCGCAGCCGCTCGGCGTCGATCTCGGCCCAGACGACCTTGCCGTCGGCGTACGGGAGGACGCCCCAGCGGTCGGCCAGCCGGTGCACGATGTGCAGGCCGTGGCCGCCCGGCAGCCCGGGGCGGGCCGTGGTCCGCATCCGGGGCGGCTCGGGTGAACCGTCCCACACCTCCACGCGGAAGACCTCGCCGGCGCCGAGGACCAGCTCGCGGGCACCGCCCGCGTGCAGGGTCGCGTTGGCGAGCAGTTCGGAGGCGACGAGCAGGGCGTCCTCGGCCGTGTCGGTCCCGTCCCAGCCCCAGTCGCCCAGCGCCTCTTTGAGGAAGCGGCGTCCCCGTGCGCACTCCCGGCCCACCCCGCGCAGCACCAGCCGACGGCGCACCCGCACCCGCTCGGTGGGGGGTACCGCTACGGTCTCCGGTTCGATGGCCTGCACAGTGGCATCACTCCGTCCTCGGCTAGGCGACTCCGACAGGTGGCGTATCCCCGGGGATCACCCTGCGGAGGCCGGCGGCGCGCCGCGCACACCGTTCCACCTCGTGCGCCTACCCCGTGCCACCGGCGCCATGCGCGGCCCCGCGCCCTGCCGTACGGTCGGCGGCCGCAGCGCATGGCGGCCCGCCCGGCGGGCAGACGCGCGTCGACAGGGAGGGGATGAGACATGTCGGTGACGCCCGGAAGAAGCGACGGCACGCACACGGCGGTGGCCGTGGCGGCGCGCTGCGGTCTGGTCACGCGCGGAGTGCTGTACCTGCTGGTGGGGCTGCTGGCCCTGCGGGTGGCCTTCGGCCACAGCGGCAAGGAGGCCGACCGGACCGGGGCCCTGGCCGAGCTCGCCGACCACCCGTACGGGCGGGTCCTGGTGTGGGCGGTCGGCATCGGCCTGGTGGCCATGGCGCTGTGGCGGCTCTCGGAGGCCGTCTTCGGGGGCACCGGCCCCGACGGCCGCAAGTGGTCCAAGCGGACCGCCTCCGCCGGCCGCTTCCTCTTCTACGTGGTGGCGGCCTACTCGGCGCTGTCCTTCGCCGCCGGCCGCGGCGGCCACCGCTCCGGCGACGAGCAGTCCCGGGACGCGACGGCCCGGTTCCTGGACCTGCCGGCGGGCCCGTGGCTGGTGGGCCTGGCGGGCGCGGCCATCGCGGTCGGCGGTGTCGTGATCGCGGTGTCCGCGGTGCGGCTCACCTTCCGCAAGGAGATGGACACCGCCCGGCTGCCGGAGGGCGTGCGCCGGGCCGTGGACGTGCTCGGCGTGGTGGGCGGCACCGCGCGCGGTGCCGTGTTCACGGCCGCCGGCGTCTTCGTCTGCTACGCCGCTGTCTCCTACGACCCGGGCAAGGCCAAGGGCCTGGACGACACGCTCCGTACTTTCGCGCAGACCCCGGCCGGCCCCTGGCTGCTGGTGGCCGTCGCGGTCGGGCTGCTGCTCTTCGGCCTGTTCTCCTGGGCGCAGGCCGCCTGGCGCCGGATCTGACCGGCGGCCCGCGGCCGTCGGCCCTCCGTCGGCTACCCGGCCGGGTCCCGGGGGACGACGGTGATCACGGTGTCCAGGCCCAGCTGCCGGAGCAGGGCGTGCTGGCGCCGGCCGACCCCGACCAGGCTGAGGCTGCCGTCCAGCCGCGCCAGCCGCCGGTACCAGCCCAGCAGCAGGGTGATGCCGCTGGAGTCGAGGTGCGCGGTGCCGGAGGCGTCCAGGGTGAGGTGCCGGCAGCCCTCGTCGATGATGCGGTCGCCGATCGCGCGCAGTCCGGGCACGGCGTCCAGATCGACGTCCTGCGGCAGTCGGGCGGTGACGTGGTCCCCGGTGCGGGCGGTGATCTGCAACACGGTGCTCCCTCGGCCGCACCGACCCGCGCATCACCGACGGGCGAACTGCTGGGCGACTGTTCGCTGGGCTGGGTGGTGACCACCCTACTCATGGCGTTGCCCGGTCCGGTGGCCCCCGGGCGGCGTGCCACGGTACGGGGCCGACGGCGCAGCCGGCGGTGGATGTGACGGTTGTATGGGGGTTTGTGGGGTGGGTTGCATCGCTGGGGTGGATGCGGGACGGTGGCCGGAGGCTTTTGTCCTCCACACCCGGAAGGTTCCTGTCCTCCAGACCCGGAAGGTGGTGAGGTACGCACGACGCGTGCCTCCGCTTGTGTCTGTTTCCCGCGGTTCCTCCGCCCGGCCCCGCAGTGCCGACGCCAACGTCGTCGCCACGTGGGGCGATGCCCCCTACCCCGTCCTGGTCCTCGACCGGCACGGCGGCCTGATAGAGGCCAACGAGGCCGCCCGGCAGGTGCTTCCGCGCGCGGCCGACGGCGACCGGCTGCACGAGGCGGCGCCGTCCTGGCTGGCCGACGCCCACCGGCGCATCGCCGAAGGACCGTCCGGCACGGCGCCGGCCCCGGCCGACGGCCCGTTGACCGGCGTGATCGGGGACCGGGTCTTCGAGGCCCACCCCACGGCCGCGCCGGACGGCGGCGAGGTCGTCTGGTGGCTGGTGGACCACACCGACCGCACGGTCGCCGAGGCGGCCCTGGACAGCGCCCGCAGCCGCTCCGAGATCCTTTCTGAGGCCTCCTCGACCCTGCTGTCGACGCTCAACGTGCCCCGCTGCATGGAGATGGCCGCCGCCCTGGCCGCGCAACACCTCGCCGAAGCGGCGGTGTTGGTCGCCCCCGCGCAGGGCCGACGGCATCCGCTGACCTTCGCCCGCCGCGGCGCCCCGGCCGTCCAGGTCGGCCGTCGCATCGACCCGCGCGGGGTGCCGGGCCTCGCCGAGGCGTTGCAGGGCTTCCCGCCGGTCCCCACCCGCTGGATCAACCCCGCGGCCGTCCCCGACTGGGTGGTCCCCGACGGCTTCGCCGGGCCGGTCGGCTCGGTGATCGTGGTCCCGCTGCCCGGGTACGGGGTGCCCGCCGGGGCCCTCATCCTGCTGCGCTCGAGCACCGAACAGGCCTTCACCGACGGCGAGGAGGTGCTGGCCCGGCTGTTCGCCGCCCGTGCGGGCGCCGCCCTGTCGGCGGCCCGGCTGTACACCGAGCAGGCCACCATCACCGCCACGCTGATGCGGGAGTTGCTGCCGCCGGAGCTGGGAGCCGTACACGGCGTGGAGTACGCCGGCGGCTACCGCGCCTCGACGGACCACGAGCGGGTGGGCGGCGACTTCTACGACGTCCACCCCGGCGCGCACCCCTCGCAGGAGACCCTGGTCGTCCTCGGCGACGTCTCCGGCAAGGGCCTGGACGCGGCCGTGCTCACCGGCAAGATCCGCAACACCCTGCACGCGCTGCTGCCCCTGGCCGAGGACCACCAGCGGGTCCTCGACCTCCTCAACGGCGCCCTGATCTCCTCCCACCACACCCGCTTCGCCACCCTCGTCATGGCCTCGGTACGCCGCCGCGCCGGCCGGGCGCACCTGCGGCTGACCAGCGCCGGGCACCTGGCCCCGCTGATCGTGCGCGCCGACGGCACCGTCGAGCCGGTGCCGACCCGGGGCACCCTCGTCGGCGCCCTGCCGGCGGTACCCGCCCGCACGCTCGAACGGGTGCTCGCCCCGGGGGAGACCTGCCTGCTCTACACCGACGGCATCACCGAGGCGCGCGGCGGACCACTGGGCGACGAACTCTTCGGCGAGCGGCGCCTGAAGCGGGCGCTGGCCGAGTGCGCGGGCATGCCGGCCGAGGCGGTCGTGGAGCGGGTGCAGATGCTCGCCGCACAGTGGCTCGGGACCGGGCGGCACGACGACATGGCCGTGGTGGCGATCAGCGCGCCGAAGGCGGGCCTGCTGTCCGTGGTCGACGGCGGCCCGGGCACTCACGAAAGGAGAAGGAACGGGTGAACGACCCTGCCCTGGCAGCAGAGTTGAGGGACCGGCTGTGGGACTCGGTGGCGGCCGGCGACGAGCACGGCGCCGTGCTCGTCCTGCACCGGGCCCTGGAGTCCGCGGACTGCGACGAGGAGACGCTGCTCCTGGACGTGATCGCGCCGGTCCAGGCGAAGGTCGGCCGTGAGTGGGCGGCCGACCGGATGACGGTGGCGCAGGAGCACACCGCCACCGCCATCAACGAACGGGCCGTCGCCGCCCTCGCGCACCGGCGCACCGTCGGCGGGCCCACCGGCACCCCGGGCGGCAGCCGGCAGGCGCTCGCGCCCGGCGGGGCGCACCGCGGCCGGGTGACGGTCAGCTGCGTGGACGGTGAATGGCACGCCTTCCCCGCCCGGCTCCTCGCCGAGACGCTGCGGCTGCGCGGCTGGCAGGTCGACTACCTCGGCGCGCAGACCCCCACCCCGCACCTGATCGCCCATCTGCACCACACCCACCCCGACGCGGTCCTGCTGTCCGGGTCGCTGCCCACCCACCTGCCCACCGCGCACGCCGCCATCACCGCCTGCCAGGCCATCGGCGTCCCCGTCATGGCCGGCGGCCGCGCCTTCGGCGCCGACGGGCGCCACGCCCGGGCCCTGGGCGCCGACTGCTGGGCTCCCGACGCACGAGCGGCGGCCGACGCGCTCCGGGCCGGGCTGCGGCGGCCGGTCCCGGCGGCGATCCGGCAGGCCGTCGAGGACCTGCCGCACCTGGACGACCAGGAGTACACGCTGGTCGTCCAGAGCCGCGCCCAGCTGGTCAAGCAGACCCTGGTCGACCTCGAAGGGCGCTTCCCGGCCGCACGCGGCTACTCCGAGGCGCAGCGCGAGCGCACCGCGGAGGACCTGGCCCACATCGTGGACTTCCTGGCCACCGCCCTCTACCTGGACGACGCCGAGCTGTTCACCGGCTTCCTCACCTGGACCGCCGACATCCTCGGGGCCCGCAAGGTCCCGGCCCGCTCGCTGACCGCCGGGCTGGAACTGATGGCCGGTCAACTGCACGACTTCCCGCGGGCATCGGCGCTCATCCGGCACGGCACCACAGCCCTGCGGGAACGCCCCGCCCGCCTCGCCCCCGTCCCCGGCCCCGCTTCCCGCGTATGACGAACCTGCCACCCGCCCCGTTCACCTGCACCGCCCGCCGCACCGCCGCCACCCTGACCGTGCGGATCGCGGGCGAACTCGACCACGACACCTGCGACCAGCTCGTCGAGACCGTGGTGGACCAGCTGTCCCGCCCGCCGGCGCCGCGCGCCGTCCGCCTGGACTTCCGGCACCTGACGTGGATCGACTCCTCGGGGCTGTCGGCCCTGTTGATGGTCCACCGCCGTACCAGTGCCCTGGGCGCCGTGCTGCACCTGGACGACCGGCCCCCCGTCCTGGAGCGCATGCTGCACCTGACCAACGTCCTCGAATACCTCACGGCCCTCGCTCCGGAGTCCGGCGAAACCGGCCCCGACGACGACCTGGCGGGCGCCGACGCCTGAGTTCTGTCGTACGGTGCACCGGGGCGGTACGCGGGGGGCGGGCCGCGGAGGGGGACGCATGGACGCGGTGGCGGGGCAACTGGTCGCGGACCGGTACCGGTTGGACCGGCTCCTGGGATCCGGCGGCTTCGGCCGGGTCTGGGCGGCCGAGGACACCGTGCTCGGCGTGCGGGTGGCCGTCAAGGAGCTCCGGCTCGGGCACGTCCCGCCGGAGGAGCGCCCGGAACTCCTGGTCCGGGCCGCGCGGGAGGCACGGCACGCCGCCCGGTTACGCGACCACCCCCACATCGTGACCGTGTACGACGTCCTCGAAGTCGACGCCGCCGCCTGGATCGTGATGCGACTGGTCGCGGGGCAGTCCCTCGCCGAACTGCTCAGGGCGGAAGGGGCGTTGAGCGAGAGCCGGACCCGGGCGATCGCCCGGGCCGTCCTGGACGCCCTGCGGTTCGTGCACGGGGCGGGCATCACCCACCGGGACGTGAAGCCCGCGAACATCATGGTCACGCCCGACGGGGACGTCCTGCTGACCGACTTCGGGATCGCGGTGGACCGGGCCGACACACGACTGACCCGGACCGGCCTGGTCGCCGGTACGCCGGGGTACACCGCCCCGGAGCGGTGGCTGGGAGCGGAACCGAGCGGGGCGTCCGACCTCTACTCGCTCGGTGTGACGCTGTACCAGTCGGTGGAGGGCCGGCTGCCCTTCCCGCCGGAGGATCCGGTGGCGGCACTGACGGGGACACCACCGCCCGCACGGCGCGCGGGCGCGCTCGCACCCCTGATCACGAGCCTCCTGGCCGGAGACCCGGCCAGGAGGCCCACGCCTGCCGAGGCGATCGCCCTGCTCGACGAGCACCGGGACGCAGCGCCGGCGCAGCCAGACGGTACGGGGGGCCAGGGGAAGGAGCAGGCCACCCTCCGCCTCACCGAGTCCGAGGTCTTCTCCCGCGTGGTGAAGAAGCAGGCCGGCGAAGGGGCAGGCTGGGGAGTCCTCTTTGGCCTCCCCGCAGGGTTCAACGAGAAGTTTGCGGCCGTCTTCGACTTCCCGAACGAGGTGCGGAACCACGTGACGGCAGGGGTGGTCGCCTTCTTCCTGGTGCTGATCTGCAAGACCCTCTACGGCATCTTCCGGGGGGAGTCGGCCACGTCCGACATCATCGTCGTGGACCGCGACGGGCTCGTGATCACCAGGAGCGACCTGTGGCAGACCTTCACCATCAAGTGGAGCGCGGTCGACCAAATCGCCCTGGGAGTCCTCTCGCCGTCCGGGGCGCTCGCGAAGAAGTCGGTCCGGGTCTGGTTCCGGGAAGGCGGCGAACCGTCCCGGGAGTGGCTGCGCAAGCACCGGATCCCGAAACAGTGGCCGGACGGGAGCTACACCCTCTACAAGGGCGACCACGAGCCCCACATCCCTGTGGAACGCCTCCACGAGGCGCTGCGCACCTTCGCGGGGTCGCGCTACAGGGACGTGGCCAACCCGCCGGACCCGCACTGAACCGGGCGCTGCTGTTCGGCGGCATGCGGGGAGGTCGCCCCGTCGTGAGTAGACAGTGTCTACGGCCATCGGATAGACACTGTCCATGGCTGATGAGGGCTCCCTCCGGGAGCGGTTGATCGATGCCGGGGTCGAACTCGTGCTGGCCGAGGGGTCCGCTTCCGTGGGGCTGCGGGAGATCGCCCGCCGGGCGGGGGTGTCGCACGGGGCGCCGCGGCGGTACTTCCCCACGCACCAGGCGCTGCTCTCGGCCGTCGGCCGGCGCGGCTTCGAGGACCTTGCGGCCATGCTCGGGGCCGCGACCGCCGGCTCGGCCACACCGCGCGGCCAACTGGACGCCCTCGCGCGGGCGTACGTCGGGTACGCCCTGGAACGGCGCGGCATGTTCGAGCTCATGTGGCGGCACGACCTGCTCGACGGCGCCGCGCAGGCGGCGGACCAGCCGCGGCTGCGCGAGTCGACCCTCCCGCTGTTCGAGGCCTTCACCGGGCTCGTGGCCCGCTGCCGAGCGGAGCGGCGCGCCGGCGGGACCGTCGAGGCCGGACCGCCGCCCGAGGTGACGGCAGCCGCGCTGTGGTCGAACCTGCACGGCATGGCGCAGCTCTGGGCCTGGGGCAGCCTGCAACTCGCCCTCGGCGCACCACCGTCGGCCGGTGACCCCGGCGACGAGGAACGGGACCGGCTGATCGCGGCGGTGCTGGACGCCCACCTCGGTCCGGTGACCTCATGACCGCATCCGCACAGCGGCGGATCGCACTCCTGGTCAGCGTCGCCGGCGCGGTGGTCGTCGCGCTGGACGGCACCGTCCTGCTGATGGCGCAGCCCGGCATGCAGCGCGATCTCGGTGCGAGCCTGCCGCAGGTCCAGTGGACGAGCACCGGCTACCTGGTCGCGGTGGCCGCGCTGCTCGTGATCGCCGGGCGCCTCGGGGACCGGTACGGCCACCCCCGCCTGCTCATCGCCGGTGTCCTCGGCTTCGGGGCCGCCTCGGCCGGGATCGCGCTCGCCCCGGGCGTGACCTGGGTGATCGTCCTGCGTGCGGTACAGGGCGGGTTCGCCGCGCTCCTGCAACCCGCGACGCTCGCCCTGCTGCGGCAGGCGTATCCCGCGGACCGGCTCAGTACGGCGGTCGCCGTGCGCACCGGCGCGATCGCGGTGGCGGCCGGGGCCGGTCCGCTCCTGGGCGGTGTCCTCGTGGCCCACCTGGGATGGCGGGCCGTCTTCTGGGTCAACGTCCCCCTCGCGCTCGCCCTGGCCGCTCTCACCCTCGCCGTCCGGACGCCGCCCCCTCGGCGTGCCGACGCCCCGCAGCTCGACCTCACCGGGGCGGGCCTGCTGGCGATCGCGCTCGCCGTCCTGGTGCACGCCCTGGCCGGGGTACCGGCGCGGGGCTGGACCGCCGCGCCGACGCTGCTCGAACTCCTCGCCGTCATCGGGCTCGCAGTGCTGCTCGCCCGGCACGAGAGGCGTACCGCGCACCCGGTCGTCCCGCCGGCCGTGGCCCGGTCCGTACCGGTGATGGCGTCGATGGCGCTCCTGCTGGTCATCGCCGCCGGCCTGTTCGGCGCGCTGTTCACGGCCACCTTCTACCTCCAGGACGTGCTCCGGCTCGGCCCGCCGGCCACTGGTCTGCGGGTCCTTCCGATGACCGTGCTCATGGTGCTGGGCTCACCCGCCGCGGTCGTCGCACTGCGCCGGTACGGTGCGCGCCGCACCGCGGTCGCCGGCACGGTCCTGGTCGCCCTCGGGATCGCGGGGCTGTCCCGGCTCGGCCCCGGCAGTACGTGGCCGGCCATGGCCGCGGCTTTCGCCGCCGTCGGGGCCGGGTTCGCCGCCGTGATGGTGACCGCCACCGGGACCGTCGTCGGTGACGCGCCAGCCGGGTACGCCGGGGTCGTCAGCGGACTCAAGCAGACCGCCATGAACATCGGGCCGACCTTCGGCATCGCCGTCGCGGCGAGCGCCACTGAAACGCGTGGCCCGACCATGGGCTCCACCGTGCTCATCCTGGCCGCCGTCGCCGCCCTCGGCCTGCTCCCCGCATCGCGACTGCCCCGGTTGCCGGCCGGCCGGCAACGGGACGACATGACCGCCGTGCCGCTTCCGGCGCGGGCGCCGACGGCCGGCGCCTGAGCCGGCCTCCGGGGGCGGTCCGCCCCACCCGGAAATGGATCGGCCGCACGGGGTGTTGCATGACTCGTGTCTGATGATCATGAGAGTGTGCGACGGGTGCATCCTTTGCTGGCCGGGCGGTTCAGTCCCTACGCGTTCGATCCGGCGGGGGCCGTGGACGACGCGGCGCGGGAGGTGTTGTTGGAGGCGGCCCGGTGGGCTCCGTCCGCCGGGAACTCGCAGCCCTGGGGGTTCCTCGCGACCCGGCCCGGGGAGGTCGACCACAAGAGGATCCTGCCGTACCTCGCGCCCAGCTCGGCCCGCTGGGCCACGGATGCGGGCCTGCTGGTCGTCGCGCTGACCCGCCGGCACAGCGGCGACCCGACGATCCAGTACTCCGAGTTCGCCGACTACGACCTCGGCCAGGCGGTGGCCCACCTGAGCGTCCAGGCCCAGGCGATGGGCCTGGCCGTGCACCAGTTCCGCGCCTTCGACCTGGACGCCCTCACCGAGGAGCTGCGGCCCGCCCCGGGCTGGGCCGTGGTCTCGATGCTCGCGGTGGGCCGGCCGGCCGAGGCGCCCCCGGTCGTCCGGCAGCGGCGCACCGTGGCCGACCTGTGCACGGCCCCCTGGGCCGAACCGGGCGACTGACCGGCGGGCCACCCCGGAAAGTGGATTCCGGGGTGGCGAAACCGGAATCGCAAATCGTACAATTCCGGCATGGAGCCGGTGGAGTCCAGGACTGGCTGGACCTTCGTCACCCAGCACACCCGGATCCTCGTGATGGTCCTGCGGGACCCCGAGGTCCGGTTGCGGGACATGGCGGCCCGCTGCCGGCTCACCGAGCGCGCGGCCCAGGCCATCGTGGCCGACCTGGAGGCCGCCGGGTACCTGACGCGGGTGCGCCACGGCCGGCGCAACCACTACGAGGTGATCCCCGGGACGGTCTTCCGCCATCCCGCCGAGGGGCACCACCAGATCGCCGACTTCCTGCAGCTGCTGGTCGACCTCGACCTCGATCTCGACCGCTCAGGACGGGGAGTCGCCGTGACGAACGTCGAGGACGATCGCTTGAAGGGAGCAGGGTGATGGAATCCGAGGCGGTCGACCGGCCCGTCGTTCCTGCGGACGGTGCCCACGGAACCATGTACCCCTCCGTCGTCGCCGTGGTCTTCGAGCCCGGCCCCCAGCGCGTGCTGGCCAGGCTGCGCGGCGAGATCGACATGGAGGACGTCGCCGGACTGAAGGCGGACCTCACCCAGGCCCTGCGCGCCAGCCGTACCGGGCTCGACGTGGATCTGTCCGCCGTGACCTTCTGCGACAGCTCCGGTCTGCACGTCCTGCTGGAACTCCACCACTTGGCCCGTGCGACGGGCAAGGAACTGGTGCTGAACGCCGTCAGCCACCCCGTCGCCGCCCTGCTGCGCATCACCGAGGCCGACCACGTCCTCGAGGTCCGCACCCCGCCCGCCGACCCGCCCCGCCGGCCGCGCGACTGACCGGCCCCGCGCTCACGCCCCGCCGGCGAGCTGGAGCAGCACGATGCCCGCCAGGACGGCGAGGCTCGCGGTGATGCGGCGGTGGCCCAGGCGCTCGCGGAAGACGACGGCGCCGATCAACGCCCCGAAGACGATGCTGGTCTCCCGCAGGGCGGCGATGGTGGACAGGTCCCCGCGCGACTGCGCCCAGACGACCAGCCCGTACGCGACCAGCGAGAGCACCCCGCCGGCCAGGCCCCGGCCCCACATCGGGCGCAGGGCGGTGAGCAGGGCCGGTCCCCGGCGGGCCCAGGCGAGGGCGGGCAGGACGAGCCCCTGGCAGAGGAAGAGCCAGGCCAGGTAGCCGAAGACGCTGCCGGAGACGCGGACGCCGCTGCCGTCGACCAGGGTGTACGAGGCGATCATCACCCCGGTGCCGAGCGCGGCGCCCAGCGCCGGCAGTTGGGCGCGGCCGGGGATGCCGTCGGCGAAGGCGAGCCCGGCCAGCCCGCAGGCGACCACCGCGATGCCGAGGGCCTGGCCGGCCGGCAGGGCGTGGCCGAGGAGGGTGGTGGAGACCAGCGCCACCACGACCGGCGAGGTGCCCCGGGCGGTCGGGTACATCTGGCCGAAGTCGCCGAGCTGGTAGGCGCGCAGGAGCAGGACCTGGTACGCGACCTGGAGCGCCGCCGAGGCCGCGATGTAGGGCCAGGCGGCCGCGTCGGGCAGCGGGGCGAGGCAGACCAGCACCGCTCCGCAGCCGGCCGAGGCGAGGCTGATCAGGGTGAAGCCGGCGAGCTTGTCGCGCAGGCCGTGGGTGAGGCCGTTCCACAGGGCGTGCAGCAGGGCCGAGGCGAGGACGACGGCGGGTACGGCTGCGGCCCCCGTCAGAGCGGGCAGGTTGGCGGGCACGTGCGCTCCCAGGACCGGTGATGGAATGGAATTCCACGCTACGATATCGCCATGGAAATGGATTCCGCATCGGGGGCCGGGCTGGCCGCCCACGTCCGCGCCCACCTCTCCGGACTGCGCGAGACCGAGGCGCGGGTGGCGCAGGTGGTCCTGGACAAGGGGGCGGAGCTGGTGCACCTGAGCGTCAGCGATGTCGCCGCGCTGGCCGGAACGGCACCCTCCTCCGTCGTCCGCGCCTGCCAGCGGCTGGGGTTCCGCGGCTACCAGGAGCTGAAGATCGCCGCCGCCCGGCAGGCGCCCGCCGAGCCGCCCTCCCGGGAGCGGGACCCGGCCGCCCGGGCCCTGGCCGACACCGTGCGGGCCGCCCGGGAGGCGCTGGACGGGGTGGCGGCGACCGTCACCCCGCAGCGGCTGCGCGAGGCGGCCGGCCTGCTCGACGGGGCGGGCCGGATCCTGGTGGTCGGCGCGGGCCTGTCCGGCGCGGTCGCGCTGGACACCGCGTACCGACTGCGCGCCCTGGGCTGCGCGGTCGATGCCCCGGCCGACCCCCTGACCGCGCAACTGGCCGCCGCGCAGCTCACGTCCGGCGGCGCCTGCCTGGCCATCAGCCACACCGGCGCCACCCGGACCACGGTGGACGTCGCACGCACCGCCCGCCGGTCGGGGGCCGGGGTCCTCGCCCTCACCAGCTACGCCCGCTCACCGCTGAGCGAGGCCGCCGACTGCACGCTGGTCGCGGGCGGTCAGGACCTGGTCTTCGGCCTGGAGACGGTCGCCAGCCGGCTGGCCCACCTGACCGTGGTCGACGCCCTCGCCCTCACCCTGCTCGGGCTGCGCGGCGAGCCGGCGCACGCGGCCCTGCGCACCGCGGCCGACGTCACGGTCGACCACTCGTACTGACGACCGGCGGCGGGGGCGAAAGGCGCCCAGGACGCGGCGGGCCCGAAAGCACGACGGGCCCGCCCCGCTCGCAGGAGCAGGACGGGCCCGGGGGCCGCGGGATCAGCCCTCGAACTGGCCGCCGAAGAGGGCCGGGCCCGAGGGGTGCCCGGTGTCCTTCAGGTTGAAGGACGTGGCTCCGGTGCCGGTGCCGGCGGGCAGCTGCCAGACGCGGCCGGCCTTGCCGTCCTCGCCGGGGCCGCCGACGTACAGCTCGGGGGTGCCGTTGCGATCGCCGTCGACCCAGGCCAGGGCCTCGCCGAAGCGGTCCTGCTTCTCGCTGGTGCTGGGCACGCCCGTGGTGGCCTGCGTGACGGTCCGGGCGCCCGTGGTGGTCAGCCCCTTGGGGCCGCCGCGCAGGATGGTGACGGAGCCGGCGCGGCTGACGGTGCCGCCCTGGGCGTCCTTGTACGGGGCGCCGACCGCGAGGTCCGCGTACCCGTCCTTGTCGACGTCGGCCAGGGCGCGGGCCTCGCCCCACTTGTCCTGGCGCTCCACCAGACCGGGCACACCCGGGGTGTCCTCGTCGATGAGGCGCGGTTTGAGGGTGGTGCTGAAGCCTTCCTTGCCGCCGTAGGCGACGAAGATCTTGCCGAAGGGGTCGGTGTAGGTCCAGCGGTGGCCGAGGACCATGTCCTGGATGCCGTCGCCGTTGATGTCGCCGACCACCGGCCGCATCCACATGTACCGGTCGCCGGGCAGGGCGATCTTGCGGCTGGCGGTCCAGCCGCTGCCGGTGTTCTTGTAGACCATCAGGCTCTGCGCCCACGACTTGGCGCTGATCGCGCCGAGGTCGGGACGGCCGTCGCCGGTGAAGTCGGCGATCACGAAACCGTGCGGAGCGGCGTCGTCCCGCGTGAAGGTCTCCCGGTACTGGACGGGCTTGAAGCCGCCGCTGCGGGTGAGCGGACCGCGCACGACGCCGAAGCCGGCCGCGACGGTCCCGCTCGAGCCCGAGCGGGTGATCGAGCCGACCAGGTCGGCGATGCCGTCCCCGTCGGTGTCGCCGACATGGAGCGACCAGTAGTCGAGGGCGTGCGGAGTGGTGCCGGCGTTGACGGCCAGCAGGACGCCCCCCGACAGGCCCTTCTTGCCGCCCCACAGGACCCACGTCCGGCCCTCGCCGGGGCTGTTGGCGACCACCAGGTCGTCGAAGCCGTCGCCGTCCAGATCGCCGAAGCCCTTGATGACGCCCCACCGGCCGCCGGCCTCCGGGGCCTCGCCGCCGCCCAGGTCGGCCCGGGTCAGCAGCTGGGTGCCGGTCTTGCCGATCCCGGCGGCCGAGCCGTAGGCGACGGAGACGGCACCCGCCTGCTGGGGGGCGCCCACCGTGGCCTCGGTGGCGCTGATCGCGAGGTCCGGGTAGCCGTCGCCGTTGAAGTCCGCGAAGGTGCGGTGCTTGGCGGCCGACGTGGCGGCCGGTGTCGCGGCGGTCGCGGTGACCGGCGACAGGGCGACGGCGGTGAGTGCGGTCGCGGCGGACAGCCCGATCGCACCCATGGCGCGCATGCGCATGGAATTCCCCCATATATGTGGTGTCGAAGGAACCTCCGGGCCGGATACCCCCCCCGACCCGACGTCCGCCATGATCATAAGGGCGGTGGCTGGATCACTCCCACTCCCAGCGCATGGCCTGGAAGCCGGGGCCGGGGTCCTCGACGGTGAAGGCGGCGCGGCCGGAGGCGCTGATCCAGACCTGGCCGGCGGGGTGCATCGGGCCGCCCGCGGTGGTCCCGGAGTAGCGCTGGCAGCGGACCGGGACGGCGTCGGGGTGGAACTGCACCTCGAGGGTGTAGAGCCGGGCGGGGGCCCGGAAGCCGGTGCCGACCTCGCTGGTGCGGGCCCCGGTGGTGCCGAAGGCGTAGGTGTACTCGATCACGTCCGTCTCGCCCTTGGTGAGCACCCGGTCCAGCAGCAGCTCCGCGACGGACAGCGGCACGGAGGTGTCCGAACGGACCCGGCCCTTGCGGGCGTTGCGGATCCCGGTGATCTCGGGCAGGTCGCGCTGCGGGTCGTCGCCGCGACTGATCAGAACCAGCCGGTCCACCCACTCGTGCTCGGCGCGCAGGACCATGGTGACGGTCAGCCGCCGCTCGGCGCCGTTCTCGTCGATCTCGTACCGGTCGTGCACGGCGAGCCGGGTCAGCCCGTCGTCCGTGGAGCCCATCGCGTCGAGCAGGCCGGGCAGGCTCTCGTACTCCTGCCACAGGTGCTCGGTCTCCACGACCCGCGGCGGGCCCTTGACCCAGCGGCCGCGCGGCCGCTGGGGGCCCAGCAGGGAGACCAGGGAATCGGTGGGGAGCCCCAGCAGCTCCTCCAACAGCCGTACGGCCTGCCGGGACTGGGGGCGTTCGGGACGGCTGCGGCCGCGCCGCCAGTAGCTGAGGGTGGTCACGCTGACGGTGACTCCGCGGGCCGCCAGCCGGTGCTGGATGCGTTCCAGGCTGAGGCCGCTGGCGCGCACGGCACAGTCGAGCGCGACCTCGAACGGGCCGTTGCGCAGGGCGCCGGCCAGATCGGGCAACGGGGCATGAGAGGGCACAGGTGATCCGTCCGGCGTGCCGTGTGGGGGTGGCACATGCTAGCGAATTCCGGCCAAACGCCCGGTGATGCGCGTCACGATGTGAACAGTCTTGGCCAGGACTTTGATTGCGCCATAACCAGCCACGGGGGCCGGGTGCGGCCGGCGCACCGGCGCCCACCAGCGGGGGAAACAACGGGGAAACACGCGCCAGACTTGACATGATCGCTTCACAGCGATGCGTATTAAACAGTATTGGCAGTTCATTGCCCCGGGGTCGGGGCCGCCGCCAAGCTCTCGCCCCATGAAACGATCTCTCCTCGTCGGTACGTTGTCCGTCGCGGTCAGCGGCCTCCTGATAGCCGGTGCGGGCACCCCCGCTTCCGCCTCCAAGGGCCCCCGGGCCGTTTCCCCCAAGGCGAGCAAGACCCAGGCCCTCCAGGACGCCATCGCCGAGGTGGCCGCCAGCCCCGCCGCGGTGCGGGCCGGCAGCCACGACACCTTCCTGTCGCACGACGTCACCGTCGACAAGGACGGCACCCGCCACGTCCACCTGGACCGCCGCTACCAGGGCCTGCCGGTCCTGGGCGGCGACGTCATCGTGCACTCGGCCCCCAACGGCGAGCTGCGGTCGACCTCGCTGACCCTCAAGGCCCCGCTGACCCTGTCGGTGACGCCGAAGGTGAGCAAGCAGCGCGCGGTGGCCGCGGCCGTCGCCACGTTCAAGGGCAAGAAGAAGAGCACCCGGGCCCAGCTGGTCGTCGACGCCACGTCGGCCACGCCCGCGCTCGCCTGGCAGGTCGTCGTCGACGGCACCGCCCCCGACGGCTCGCCCAGCCACTTCCACACCCTCGTGGACGCGAAGACCGGCAAGGCCGGGAAGGCCTGGAACACCTTCCACACCACGGTCGTGCCGGGCCGCACCGCGCCGAAGACCACGGCGCCGCGGACCGCCGGCCTCGCGGGTGTGACCGCCTCGGGAACCGGCCACGGCTACCAGGTCGGCGACGTCACGCTCGGCACGAACAGCATCACCGGCGGATACGAGCTCAAGGATCCGACCCGCGGTAACGGGGAGACGCGGGACGCCCAGAACAAGACCGCCACCAACGACTCGCCGCCGGCCGGCTGGGGAGTCTCCTTCACCGACGCGGACAACGTCTGGGGCAACGGCGCCCTGACCGACCGCGCCACCGTCGCCGTGGACGCCCACTACGGCATCCAGGCCACCTGGGACTACTACAAGAACGTCCACGGCCGCAACGGCATCAAGAACGACGGCGTCGGCGCCCGCTCCTTCGTCCACTACGGCGTCAACTACGACAACGCCGGCTGGGACGACGACAGCTTCAGCATGATCTACGGCGACGGCGCCGTGGGCCAGAAGCCGTTCACCGAGCTGGACGTGGCCGGCCACGAGATGAGCCACGGCGTCACCGCGGCCACCGCGGGCCTGAACTACTTCGGCGACGCGGGCGGCATGAACGAGTCCACCTCGGACATCTTCGGCACCCTGGTCGAGTTCAACGCCAACAGCCCGGCGGACAAGCCCGACTACCTCATCGGCGAGAAGATCAGCAGCACGCCGCTGCGGTACATGGACGACCCGAAGAAGGACGGCGCCTCCCAGAGCTGCTGGACCACCGGCACCAAGAACCTGGACCCGCACTACTCGTCCGGCGTGGGCAACCACTGGTTCTACCTGATGGCCGTCGGCTCCGGCTCCTCCAGCTACGGCAACAGCCCCACCTGTGACGGCGGTACGGTCACCGGCCTCGGCAACGCCACCGCCGGCAAGATCTGGTACCGCGCGCTCACCACGTACCTGACGGCCGCCTCCACCTACGCCGACGCCCGGACCGCGACCATCAAGGCCGCGACCGACCTCTACGGCGCCAGCAGCACCCAGTGCACCACCGTGGAGAAGGCCTGGAGCGGCGTGGCCGTCGCCCCGACCGGCACCACCTGCGGCGGCACCACCCAGCCGCCGACCGGCACCAACCTGCTGGCCAACCCGGGCTTCGAGTCCGGCGCGACCACCTGGACCGCCTCCTCCGGCGTCATCACCAACGAGACGGGCGCCACCCCCCACGGCGGTTCGTACTACGCGTGGCTGGACGGGTACGGCTCCACCCACACCGACACCGTGTCCCAGTCGGTGACCATCCCCTCGACCGCCACCGCCCCGAAGCTCTCCTTCTGGCTGGCGATCGACACCAAGGAGACCGGCAGCACCGCGTACGACACCCTCAAGGCCCAGGTCGTCTCCGGTTCGACCACGACCACCCTGGCGACGTACTCCAACGTCACGCCGAGCGGGTACGTCCAGCGCACCCTCGACCTGTCCGCCTTCAAGGGCAAGACGGTCACCATCAAGTTCACCGGCGCCGAGGACTCGTCCCAGGCGACCAGCTTCCTGATCGACGACACCTCGGTCACGACCGGCTGATCCGGCACACCAAGCCGAACCGGCCTTGAACAACGGCCCGGGCGGGATGGCGACCAACGCCCCGCCCGGGCCGTCCCACGTCCGCGTGCGGGGGCACCGTGCTACGGCGCGGCGCGGTCCTCTTCGACGGCCGGCCGGCCGGACGCCGCCTCCAGCTGCCGCAGGAGCACCCGCAGCATCCGGGCCCGGTCGGCCGCCTCCGGCGGCAGCCCGGCCAGGCCGGACCGTAACCGCCGCACGGTCGCGAGCTGCACCCCGTCCGCCCCGGCCACGTCGATGACGGCCGTCACCGCCTGGAACCCCCAGAACTGCGCGAACGCCAACTCCTCCGCGACCGCCGCGGCCACCAGCTCGGGCAACAGCTCCCCCTCCGGGCAGGCGTACAGCCGTGCGTAACCGGCCAGCCGGGCGCCGGGGTCGGCCGAGCCCAGTGCGCCCGCGACGTCGAACCCCTCCAGCCGGGGCACCAGCCGGACCAGCTCGGCGAAAAGCAGCTCCTGGCGGTACGTCCGGGCCGGACCGGAGGGCATCGTCCGGCGCAGCTCGACGAACTCGGCCCCGAGCCGCCCCACCGCCTCCGCCACCCCCGGCTCCCGGACGCGCGCGGTGCCGGAGGCCACCAGCGCCACCCGCGCCTGCCGGCTCGCCTCGCCCACGGTCTGCTGCGCCTCCGCGGCCCGCTGCTCGGCCGCCTCCACCCGCTCCTCGAGCCGGCGGTACTGGAATTTGGCCCCGCCCGGTAGCTCGATGCTCTCGAACAGACCGCCCAGCCACGGGACCACCGCGATCACGGCCAGCCCCAGCGTGGCCCCGTCGACCCGCACGTCCGGCGCGACGAGGTGGACCAGGCCCAGTCCCGCCGCGCCCAGCGAGATCAGAGGGGCCGCCCACTGCTTCCGTCCGGTCATCGACGCACCCCCGAGTCCGTGGCCCGACACCTACGGAGGTGACGCGCGGGGGCGTACGGGAGTTCCGGGCGGGGGCTGATTCAGGCCGTGCGGCTCGGGGTCGGGCGGCGGGCGCGGTCGGCGCCCTGCGGGAGGAGGGCCTTGCAGGTGGCGTAGGCCTGGGCGGACTTCGGGTCCGTGGTGGGGAGGGACCGGGGGCCGCGGGTGTTCGGGGCGGGGGAGGGCAGGACCACGCCGTGGTCCTTGAGACAGCTGGTGAAGGCCTTCATCGCGCTGCCGCCGGGGCCGCCGGCGCGTCCGCCGAACTGCGGGCGCAGGCTCGCGCAGGCCTGCACGGCCGCCCGGCGCTTCGGGTCGGCGGCGGCGCCGCGCCCGCCGCCCGCGCCGCCGGCCCAGCCGCCGGCACCACCGGAACGACCGGTACCACCGGATCCGCCCCAGCCGCTGGAACCGTCGGAGCCGCTGTTGTCGCCCCCGGATCCGCGCGGGCCGTCGGAGGGGCGGCCGCTGCCCCGCGGACGGGGCGGGGCCGTGACGCCGTGCTGGGTGAGGCACTGGCGGTACGCGTCCATGGAGGTTGGACCCGGCGAGGCCGAGGCGGCGGCGCCGGCGGCCACGCGGGAGGAGCCGGAGTCGGCAGAGCAGCCCGCGAGCCCCAGCCCGCCCACCGCGAGGACCAGGGCGTACGCGAGGGCCCGGGCGGCGGCGCGGGAGCGCGCGGGGGCCGGCCGGCTCGGGGTGCTGGGCATGGCGGTGGTCTCCTCGGGGCGTCGGGCCGCCGACGGCTCGGGCGCGTCGGCGACCAGGACTGAACCGCACGCAGATGGGGACGGCCGGGGCATCGGCTGGGAGTTCCCTGACAGCCCGCTCGCCCCGGGTGGCCCGTATCGCCGGAACGCTGCACGGTACGCCTGTCATTGCCCGCTCTGGCCGTTTTGCCCGGGCTCGTCGTCCCCAGGGAACTCCCAGGAACCTCCCAGAGGCTCCAAAGTGCGGACCGCCAGGATCCCGCCCCATGAAGGTGCTCCCACGGCGGCGCAGGGCCGCCCTGATCAACTCGGTGCTCGGAGTGGCGGTGCTCGCGGGCGCCGGCGGCGCGTACGCCGCGGTGACCGGCGACGACGGCGGCCCGGCGCGCGGCGCCGCGCGGACGGTGACCGTCACCAAGGGCACGGTCCTCGCGACCGTGTCCGGCTCCGGATCGCTGAACTCGCCCAGCGACGCCGGGGTGGACTTCACCACCGGCGGCCGGCTCACCGAGGTCCGGGTCAGGCCGGGGGACAAGGTGACCAAGGGGCAGCTGCTCGGCAAGGTCGACCCCACCGCCGCGACCGAGACCCTGGAGCAGGCCCGGGCCGCACTGACCGCCGCCTCGGCGGACCTCACCAAGGCCGAGGCCGGCCAGGGCGGTTCGCCCTCCGGCAGCGGCTCCGGCGGGCGCGGTGGCGCGGCCGTCGAACCGGCCGCCACGCCGACCGTGGACCCCGCGCAGGTGGCGCAGGCCCGTGCCCAGCTCACCCAGGCCCAGAACGCCGTCGACGCCGCGCAGCGCGCCCTCGACGGGACGGTCCTGCGGGCCCCGGCCGCCGGTACGGTCGCCTCGGTGTCGGCGAAGGTGGGCGACACCGTCTCCGGTACCAGCGGCAACGGCACCGGAAGCGGCGGTGGTTCGGGGTCCGGCGGCAGTGGATCCGGGGGTGGCTCGGGCTCCTCGGCCGCCGCTTCCGGCGCCGCCCTGTCCGGCTTCGTGGTGCTGACCAACCCCGCCGGCATGCAGGTGACGGCCGACTTCTCGGAGGCCGACGCGCTCAGGCTCAAGGCCGGCCAGGCCGCCACCGTCACGCTCAACGCGATGACCGGCAAGGTGCTCAACGCCAAGGTGCTGTCGGTCAGTTCGCTGCCCGTCAGCAGCGGCTCCGCCGGCGGTGGCAACTCCGGTGGCGGCAGCGCCGTGCAGTACGAGGCCACCCTCGCCATCACCAGCCCCACCACCGACCTGCGCAGCGGTCTCAGCGCGAGCATCCAGGTCGTGGTCGGCGAGGCCTCCGGCGCGCTGTCGGTGCCCACCGCCGCCGTCTCCGGGACCGGGGCGAACCGAACCGTCACCGTGGTGGGGGCGGACGGCACCACCGTGCGCACCCCGGTGACCGTCGGCCTCGAAGGCGACGGCAGCGACCAGATCCTCAGCGGCCTCACCGAGGGACAGCGGGTCGAGCTGGCCTCGGTCTCCGCGACCGGCAACGGCGGCTTCCCCAGCGGCGCCTTCCCCGGCGGCTTCGGCGCCGGCGGCACCCGCAACCGGGGCGGCGGCACCGGCTTCCGTACCGGCGGGGGCGGGGGTGGCCGCGGATGAGGCCGCAGCTGTGGCCCCGCCGCGCGCCGGCCGCGGCGCCGCCTGCCGACGCATCCGGCCGGCCCGCGCCGCCGGTGATCGAGGTCCGGGCACTGCACAAGACCTACGGCCAGGGCGACGCCGCCGTCCGCGCGCTCGGCGGCCCGCCCGACCCGGCCACCGGCCGCCGGACGGGTGTGGAACTCGTCGTGGAACAGGGCGACTTCCTCGCCGTCATGGGAAGCTCCGGCTCCGGCAAGTCCACCCTGATGAACATCCTCGGCTGCCTGGACGTGCCCACCTCGGGCCGCTACCTGCTCGACGGGACCGACGTGGGCGGCCTGGACGAGCACCAGCTCTCGCTGGTCCGCAACCGCAAGATCGGCTTCGTCTTCCAGTCGTTCAACCTGGTGCCCCGCACCACCGCCGTCGCCCAGGTCGAACTCCCGCTGGCCTACGCCGGGGTGAAGGCCGCCGTGCGGCGCCGCCGCGCGGTGGCCGCGCTCACCCTGGTCGGCCTGGCCGACCGGCTGGCGCACCGCCCCAACGAACTCTCCGGCGGCCAGCAGCAACGCGTCGCCGTGGCCCGGGCGTTGGTCACCGCCCCCGCCATGCTGCTCGCCGACGAACCCACCGGAAACCTCGACAGCCGCAGCACCGAGGAGGTCCTGGCACTCGTGGACCGGCTCAACGCCTCCGGCCGCACCGTCGTCCTGATCACCCACGAGGACGAGGTGGCCCGGCACGCCAAGCGGGTGCTGCGGCTGGTGGACGGCCGGATCGTCGAGGACGTACGGCAGGCACCCGTGGCCGGGCCCCCGCCCGCGCTCGCCGGGGCGCCCCTCGGCGAGCGGACGCACGCCCGAGCCGGGACGTACGCCGGAGCCGGGACGCCTGGCGGCGCCGCCGCGGTCGGAGGGCTCGGGTGAACCCCTTCCAGACGCTCCGCTTCGCCTTCGGCGGCCTCGCGGCGAACAAGGTGCGCTCCGCACTGACCATGCTGGGCGTACTGATCGGCGTGGCGGCGGTCATCCTGCTGCTCGCCGTGGGCAACGGCTCCTCGCAGGCGGTCAAGGACTCCATCGAGAAGCTGGGCACCAACGCCCTGACCGTCACCTCCGGCGGCGGCGGTTTCGGCGGCGGACGCTCCGGCTCCGCCGACGCGGCCAAGCCGCTGACCGTCGAGGACGCGCGGGCCCTGGCCGACCCGGCGGCGGCCCCGGACATCGAGTCGGTGGCCCCTGAGGTCAGCACCTCGCAGACCGCGCTGTACGAGGGCGCCTCGCACACCGTCGGCCAGGTCGTCGGCACGTACCCGGCGTACTTCAAGGCCTCCAACAGCAAGGTGGCCAAGGGCGACTACTTCGGCGCCGACGACGTACTGGCCTCCCGGAAGGTCGCCGTCATCGGCGCGACCACGGCCGCCGACCTCTTCGGTACGGCCGATCCGGTCGGCCGCAAGCTGGTGCTCGGCGGTACCCCCTTCACCGTGGTCGGCGTCCTGGCCACGAAGGGCGGTACCGGCTTCCAGGACCCGGACGACGTGGTCGTCGCGCCCCTGCCGGCCGTGCAGAACGCCTTCACCGGCTTCGGCTCGGTCAGCCAGATCCTGGTGGAGGCCACGTCCGCGGACGCCACCGCCGGGGCGCAGGACGAGATCACCACGGTCCTGATGGCGCGGCACGGGATCAAGGACCCGGCCGCCCTGGACTTCCGGGTGGCGAGCCAGGCCTCGCTGCTGACCACGCAGGCCTCGACCGACCGGACCTTCACCGTGCTGCTGGGCGCGGTGGCCGCGATCTCCCTGCTGGTCGGCGGGATCGGGATCACCAACATCATGCTGGTCACGGTGACCGAGCGGACCCGCGAGATCGGCATCCGCAAGGCGATCGGGGCGCCCCGCGGGGTCATCCTCGGGCAGTTCCTCGCCGAGTCGACGCTGCTCTCGCTGATCGGCGGCGGCCTGGGCGTCGCGGCCGGGCTGATCGGCTCGCACTTCACCATCGTCGGCATCAGACCGGTCGTCATTCCGGAGTCCGTCGTCGGGGCCTTCGCGATCGCCGTGGTCATCGGGCTGTTCTTCGGCGGCTACCCGGCCAACCGCGCCGCCGGCCTGCGGCCCATCGAAGCGCTGCGGCACGAGTGAGCACGCACGTCGCAAGAGGAGGAAGCTGACATGGCACGACGCCGCACCTCACTGGAGAAGCGGGCCGAGGCGGGGGAGGACCGGTTCACACCGTTCGAGGAGGTGTTCGCCGGAGCGGACGGGCCCGGGGACGGGCCCTTCGAGGGGCCGGCCGAGGGGGGTGACGCGCAGGCCGGCACGTCCGTCGGCACGTTCGTCGACGCGGACTGCGAGGAGACGGTGCCCGCCACCGCCCCGGGTACGGGCCCTGCCGACGACCCCGAGCGGATCCTCGCCGAGCCCCCGGACACCCGGGACATCTCGGCCGAACTGGCCGCGCCGCCCCGGCCGCGGCTGCCCTGGCTGACCCTGCTGCTCTCCGGCGGCGTGGTGGCCGGACTCGCCTTCACCGGTGGCGCCCTGGTCGAGAAGGGCCACCTCAAGGAGTCCGCCGGGGCGGGCTTCGGCAGCGGCGCGTCGGGCCGGAACTTCACGGCCGGAGCGGCCGGAGCGGCCGGAGACCAGGGACGCACCGGCGCCGGCCGGACCCGGGGCGGCACCGGCCAGGGCCGCACCGGGACCGGGCCGAACGGCTCCTGGCAGGGCTTCGGCGGCGGGGGCGCCGGCGGGACGGGAGGCCCGGCCGCCGGGGCCGGTCTCACCACCGGTACGGTGAAGCTCGTCGACGGCACCACCCTCTACGTCACCGACGCCCAGGGCGAGGTCGTCAAGGTCACCACCGACGCCCGCACCCGGATCACCCGGGCCACCACCGGCAAGGTCGCCGACCTCCAGCCGGGCCAGACGGTGACCGTGCGCGGCAGCCAGAACGCCGACGGCGACCTCGCCGCGACCACCGTCGCCGAGGGCGGCGCCGCGGGCTCCGGCGGCGGCCGGGGCTGAGCGCGAGAGGGAGGACCCCCATGGACACGGCCACGCCCGAGGCGAGCCTGCTCGTCGTCGACGACGAGCCCAACATCCGGGAGCTGCTGTCCGCCTCGCTGCGGTTCGTCGGCTTCCGGGTCACCTCGGCGGCCGACGGCGCCGACGCGCTGGCGGCGGTCGCGCGGGAGCGGCCCGACCTGGTGGTCCTCGACGTGATGCTGCCGGACATGGACGGCTTCGCCGTCGTCCGGCGGCTGCGCGAGGTGGCCGGCCGCGGGCCCGGGGCCGACCACCTCCCGGTGCTCTTCCTCACCGCCAAGGACGGGGTCGACGACAAGATCAGCGGACTGACGGCCGGCGGCGACGACTACGTCACCAAGCCGTTCAGCCTGGAGGAGCTGATCGCCCGGATCCGCGCGATCCTGCGCCGCACCGGCGCCCCCACCGGCGAGGGCCGCCTCGTCGCGGGGGACCTCGAACTGGACCCGGTGGGCCACCTGGTCCTGCGCGGCGGCCGGCCGGTGTCGCTGTCGCCCACCGAGTTCAAGCTGCTGGCGTACCTGATGGCCAACGCCGACCGGGTCGTCTCCAAGGCGCAGATCCTCGAGCACGTCTGGGCCTACGACTTCGGCGGCGACCTCAGCATCGTCGAGTCGTACATCTCGTACGTGCGCCGCAAGGTCGACTCCGGCGCGGACGGCGCGGCCAAGCTGATCCACACCGTGCGCGGCGTCGGGTACGTGCTGCGCCGTCCGCAGGGCTGAGATGGCGGGGCGGACACGGCGGCTGGTACGCCGGTTCGGACAGCGGGCCGGCGGGCTGTCCCTGCGGGCGCGGCTGGTGCTGCTCTCAATGGTGCTGGTCGTGATCGGGCTGGCGGTCAGCGACACGGTCGTCCTCGGCTCGGTCCGCGCCCAGCTGGTGGGACGGGTGGACCGGCAACTGGACCGCTACGGGAGCTCGGTGGCGTACCGGGTCCGGGCCGAGGGCACCCCGCAGCCGCACCTCGGGCGGCCGGGCGGCGGCCGGGCCTGGCTGCCGAGCCAGTACGTGGTGGCCTTCGCCGACGCCGACGGGCACGTCACGGACCAGTTCCGGCAGCCGGTGGCCGCCGAGGACCCGGGCCCGCGGTGGCCGGCGCTGGACGGCGCGCGGCTACGGGACCACTACGGGCGGCCCTTCGAGGCGGCGAGCGATCACGGGGACGGCACCTGGCGGGTGCTGATCGTGCCGGTGGACGGCGCGGACCCGCGGCTGCCCGCGGGCATCGTGGTCGCGGCCCCGCTGGACGACGTGACCTCCACCCTCGACCACTTGGCCACCGCCTTCGAACTGATCGGGGCGGCGGTGGCGCTGCTGCTCGCCGGGGCGGGCTGGTTCGCCGTCCGGGCCGGGTTGCGGCCGCTGCGGCGGATCGAGGAGACGGCGGCGGAGATCTCCGCCGGGCGGCCGCTGTCGCACCGGATGCCGCAGGCCTCGCCGCGCACCGAGACCGGGCGGCTGACCGCCGCGCTCAACGGCATGCTCGCCCAGATCGAGTCGGCGTTCGCGGCCCGGGCCGCCTCCGAGGAGCAGATGCGCCGCTTCGTCGCCGACGCCGGCCACGAGCTGCGCACCCCGCTGGCCGGCATCCGGGGCTTCGCCGAGCTGTACCGGATGGGCGGCCTGCCCGACGAGGCGGACGTCCGGCGGAGCATGGCCCGGATCGAGAGCGAGGCGGTCCGGCTGGGCGGACTGGTCGAGGACCTGCTGACGCTGGTCCGGATGGACGAGCAACGCCCGCTGGAACTGGCCCCGATGGACCTGCGCACCCTCGCGGTGGACGCCCTGCACGACACCCGGGCACTGGACCCGACGCGGGAGGTGGTCCTCACCGGCCCCGGCGGCTCGGGCCCGCCCGGCCCGGCACCGGTGCACGGCGACGAGGCGCGGCTGCGCCAGGTGGTCGCCAACCTGGTCGGCAACGCCGTCGCCCACACGCCCGCGGGCTCCCCGGTCCGCATCGGCGTGGGCGGCGCCGACGGCCGCCAGGTCCTGGAGGTCGCCGACTCCGGTCCCGGCCTCACCCCCGAGCAGGCGGCCCGCGTCTTCGAACGCTTCTACCGCGTCGACCCCTCCCGCACCCGCCAAGCCGGCGGCGGCGCCGGCCTGGGCCTCTCCATAGCCTCAGCCCTGGCCCAAGCCCACAACGGCACCCTGACCCTCCACTCCACCCCCGGCCACGGCACGCTCTTCCGCCTCCACCTGCCGTCACTGAAGACCGACACATGACAGGCTGGGTCTCCCGACACACAGGGGGAGTCATGGCAGAAGTAGGCGGGTGGATCTGGGAGCGCAACCTGCGGCCGTTCCTGGAGTTGCTGTCGTCCTACCTGGGCTACGGATTCGACGGGACCGACTGGGAGACGGTGGCGTCGGCAGTCGCATCGACCGACGACGAGCGCCCCGACGGCTGGTACTCCTACCCGTTGGCCGGCGAGCAGGCCCAGGTCGTGATCAGCCTCGCGCGCGCGGCCGCCGGCGACGAGCTGATGGCGACGGTGAGCGGAGACCTGCCCCCCGAACTGCAAGTCCGCACCGACACGTTGCTGGCCGCCTTCGCGACCGGCTGACGTGGCGCGTCTCGGCCGATGTGGGTGGGGAATCGCTCCGTCGACGACGGGCCGGTGGTGACCTACCCCCTTGGGGCGGGTCACCACCCGGCGGGCAGCGTCAGGCGGTGCAGCGGAGCATGGTCAGGGGGCGGTTGGTGTTGTGCTGGGACCAGAAGTCGTCGCCGTACTTGGCCACGCCGGCTTCGGAGACCTCCAGTTGGACCCATTCGATGCCGGTGAAGCCGGCCGCGGTGAGGGTCTGCTCGTAGGTCTTCTCCGAGGGGACGGTGGCCTCGAAGGAGACCGGGGGCTCCAGGAGGGCGGTGAGGCGGATGCCGCGGCCGATCTCGTTGTCCTTGCCGGTGGCGTCGAACTGGAAGCCGTACTTCTCGAGCGAGGGCCCGTCGAAGTCGTAGGCGGGGTTCTGGACGAAGAGGTAGAAGGCGCCGCCGGGCACCAGGCTGCGCCGGATGTTGCGCATCATCTGCTCGATCTCGGCCACGTCGGCGGCGTAGTTGAAGGCCTGTACGGCCACCGCGACGTCGAAGGGCTCCTCGAAGGTCCGCAGCGTGGTGGTGCTGGCGACCTCGTACTCGATGCCCAGCGGCTCGGCCAGCTCCAGGGCCTTGGCCGCGTCGACCATGGCGCCCGAGATGTCGAAGCCGAAGACCCGGGAGGCGCCCCGGCGCTTGAGCTCGCGGCTGTAGAAGCCGGTGCCGCAGGCGATGTCGAGCACCGACTTGCCGGTGACGTCGCCGACCAGGGCGAGGAAGCCCGGTACCTCGGCGTAACGGATGATGGGCAGGGTCTTGAAGCCCTCGAAAGCCTCACCGATACCGTCGTACAGCTGACCACTCATCGTGATTCTCCCCGTGGATGCGTGGCGTCGGCCCTCAGAACGGGCCGCGGCCTGTGGAGAAAGTCTCTGCCGAGGACGATCGGGACCCGCACTGTCCGAAGATCCAAAGATGCGGGCACCCTGATGTAGGGAGATCCGCCGAGGGGTCATCCGCCGTTCCCCGGCGCTTCGTTCACCGGGTCCTCCGTAAGGGTGATCCCGATGGCCGCGTGCCCCGCGCCCCGTACGGGGGAGGCGTGGCACGGCGACCGGCGCACGGCCCGGCCGACTGGCAGTCTGTTTCCGGTACATGCCACCCCTGACCGGGAGGAACCCCCATGAAACTGAAGCGACTCGCCGCCACGGCCGGCGCCGCCCTGCTGACCGCGCTGCTGCTGCCGGCGGACGCCCACGCCGCCGCCATCGCCTGCGGAGGCTCCGTCTCGACGCAGAACATCCGCGCGCAGGGCTGCATTTCCGCCGAACGGTGGAAGGACGGGCACATCTTCATGCGGAACATCACCGCCCACGCCGTGCTCACCAACTCCCGCGCCCATGCGACCTACGTCGAGTACGAGGCGTACTTCCGGGTCCGCGAGGGCGGCCGCTGGGTCAAGCTCGGCAACGGCCGTACGCTCGTCCAGCGCAGGTCCACGATCGGTCCGGTCGAGATCGGCAACAGCGACCGCGTCTGCGGCCCGGTCAACGTCACCGCCGAGATCCGGGTGCACGTCCGGCCGGCCGGTGGGGCGTGGAGCAACTGGAGCGGAGCCGCGACGAAGCAGTGCCAGACCTGAGTCGGTCACGCTGCCGCCTCGGAGGGGCCGCCGGTCGCCCGTAGCGGCCGCTCCTCATCGGGCGTACCGCACCCTCGTGCGCTGGCAGCCGAGGTCGAGGGTGCCGTCGTCGGTGGCGATGGCGGCCTCGATCACGTCGCCGTCCCGCAGGTACTTCCCGTTCCTCGCCTGTGCCTTGAAGAACAGCCGCCAGCGGGTGGCGGCCGGCAGCAGGGAGCCCAGGAGCTCGATCGGCTTCGGCGGGGCGCTGAGGGCGGTGCCGGCGGGGGTGCCGGTGAGGAGCAGGTCGCCGGGGTCCAGGCGCTGGAAGCGGGTGAGCGCCCGGAGGGCGTCCAGCGGGCGGTGGATCATGTCGGAGGCGGGCATGTCCTGCCGCGGTCCGCCGTTGACCCGCAGGCGCAGCCGCAGGTGTGGCAGCCGGGCCAGGTCGCCCGGGTCGAGCAGGGTCAGCAGCGGGCCGACGGGGGTGAAGGTCGGGTACGACTTGGACTCGTAGAACTGCGTCTTGGGCAGTTGCAGGTCCCGCGCGGAGATGTCGTTGGTGACCACGAGCGCGGCCACGGACCCGGCCAGGTCGTCCGCGGTGAGCTCGGTGCCGACCGGCAGCGGGGCGCCGATGACCAGCCCGATCTCCACCTCGTAGTCGAGCAGGCGCACATGGGCGGGCTTGACCACGTCCTCGTAGGGTCCGCTGATCGAGCCGGAGGCCTTGCGGAAGAACGCGAGCGGCACGGATCGCGGGTCCAGGCCCGAATCCGTCGCGTGCGAGGCGTAGTTGGCCATCTGGGCCACCACCCGGCGGCCGGGTGTGACGGGGGAGAGGGCGGCCAGGCCGTCGACCGGGACCCCGTCCTCGGTGCTGTCCGCGGCGGCTGCGACGGCGGCCCGGTCCGCCAGGAGTCCGGCCGTGGTGGTGGCGTCGGTGTCGACGCGTACGGCGCGCCGGTCGCGGACGGCGTACCAGCCGTCGGCGGTGCGCAGGACGGCGGTGCTCATCGGCGGCTCGCTTTCATCAGGCCCAGCAGGCGGCCGGGGTCGATCTCGTTGTCCTCGCGCAGCGCGCGCAGGACCTCGCGGACGAGGGCGGGGGAGGGGCGGGTGCCGAGGAAGTCGCGGGTGGCCGGCGGGCCCCACTGGGCCAGGCCGGTGGCGGACATGGGTGCCCAGCCGGGTTCGAGTTCGCTGGAGAAGAGGTCGCCGTCGGCGAAGTGCTCGACCATCAGCCGGTCCGGGTCGCGCCAGTAGTCGAAGACCTGGCTGCCCTGGACGTGCCGGCCGATGCCCCAACTGCGCCGGTGGCCGCGCCCGGTCAGGTACTCGCCGCCGGCCGCGAGCGCGTCCAGGTCGGTGACCTGGTAGGCGGAGTGGACGTAGCCGGTGCGCGGGGAGAGGTGCAGGGCCAGGGTGTGGTGGTCGACGGGGGTGCCGCCCCGGTCGCAGCGCAGGAACGCCATGGTCGGGCCGCGGCCGCGCTGCCCGTCCAGGAAGAGGAAGTCGCTCACCAGCAGGCCCAGGGTGTCCAGGTACCAGTCCAGGGCGCGGGCGAAGTGCGGTGTCTCCAGGACCAGATGGCCCAGCCGCTGGATCCGGGCCGGTTCGCGCGGCGGGCGCTGGACGGCGTTCGTACGGGCCCGGCCGGTACCGGAGTTGAGGGTCAGCGGGGGCTGCTCGGGAAGGGCCGGGAGGTGTTCGGTGCCGTGCACCACGCGGACCGGGAAGCCGGCCGGGTCGGCGAGGTCCACGACCCGGCCGCCACCGGACTCGGCCAGGTCCCGGACGGGGCGGCCGGTGGCGCGGGCCAGCCGGTCCAGGTCGGTGCGCTCCGCGGCGCGGAAGGCCGGGCCGAGGAAGCGCGAGGCGGTGCCGCGCCGCAGGACCACGCAGGGCGGACCGGGCAGGGTCCCGCGCAGGTACAGGGCGTCGGGCGTGCGGGCGGCGACGGCGAAGCCGAAGTCGTGGGCGAAGGCCGCGGCGCGGTCGAGGTCCGGCTTCTCGAACTCCAGCCAGGCCAGGTCCGCCCCTTTGACCACGGGCTGCCGGCCGCGGCCGGGGTGTTTACCGCGCAGCGCCCCGTGCTCGCTGTGCAGGTCCTGATGGGGCGTGGCCGGTCCGCGGGGACGGGCGGGGGTCTTCGTCATGGGTGCTCCGTCAGGGGATGGCGCGAGCGCAATGATCTGATGGAAAGCTCTGAAGTGACAGAAGCATCAGTTGTGGACCCGTGGAGCGTCAAGAGAGCCGGATGATGGAGTCATCACATTTGGCATCGCCTAGACTCGCGCCATGCCGAACCAGCCGGCCGCCCCCGACGGCCCCGCGACCGCCAACCGCTTCGAGCGCCGACGGGCCCGCACCCGGCAGGCGTTGATCGCCGCGGCCCGCCGGATCCTGGCCGAGACCGGCGAGAGCTCCGCCAGCATCCAGGAGATCGCCGAGCGGGCCGACGTGGGCTTCGGCAGCTTCTACAACCACTTCGCCACCAAGAACGAACTCTTCGACGCCGCGGTGGGCGACGCCCTGGAGGAGTACGGCCAGCTCCTCGACGGTGTCACCGCGGACATCGACGACCCGGCCGCGGTCATCGCCGTCAGCATCCGGCTCACCCTGGAGCTGGCCGCCTCGCACCCGGAGATCACCCAGATCATCCGCCTGCGGGGGCTGCCGCACATCAACGCCGCCACCGGGCTCGGGCCGCGCGCCCTGCGCGACCTGGAGGTCGGCAAGGCCTCCGGCCGCTTCTCGTTCACCGACCCGCAGGTCGCCCTCTCGGCGGTCGGCGGCGCCCTGATCGGCCTGGTCCAGCTCGCCTCGGTGCGCGACGCCGGGGCCGAGGCGGGCGTGAACATGGCCGAGATGATCCTGCGGATGCTCGGCGTTCCGGAGGCCGAGGCCCGCGAGATCGCAGCCCGGCCGCTGCCGGAGCTGCCCTGAGGGTCCTCCCGTCCGCCACCCCAGAGGCCCCGCAGCGCCGCAGGCCCCGTACCGCTCAGCCGGTGCGGGGCCTGCGGCGTCCCGGGCCCACTCCCGTCCAGCTACCGGCTGATGCTCCAGTCGTAATTGATGACGTCATCATTTACGATGGATCCCATGAAGACACTCGAGCGCAGCGCCCCTCCCACCCCCATAGGCCGACGCGGCCAGCGCGCCGTGCTCTTCGCGATGTGCCTCTCGCTGGTCCTGGTGGTGGCCTCGGTCTCGGCGCTGAACCTGGCCCTGCCGGACCTCGCCGTGCAGCTCGGCGCCACCAACTCGGCGCTGACCTGGATCGCCGACGGGTATACCGTCGCCCTGGCGGCACTGGTCCTGCCGCTGGGAGCGCTCGGCGACCGGGTGGGGCGCCGCAAGGTGCTGATCGCCGGCAACCTGGTCTTCGGCGGGGCGGCGGTGCTCGCCGCCTGCTCCGCCTCGACCGCGCAGCTGATCGTCTGCCGGGTGGTGATGGGCATCGGCGCGGCGATGATCATGCCCGGCACGCTGTCGACGATCACCGCCGTCTTCCCCAAGGACGAGAAGGACCGGGGCGTGGCCATCTGGTCCGGCTTCGCCGCGGCCGGCGCCATCATCGGCATGCTCGCCGCCGGCGGCCTGCTGGAGGGCTTCTCCTGGAAGGCGGTCTTCGTCACCAGCGCCGCCACCGCCCTGCTGTGCGCGCTCGCCGCGCTGCTCCTGGCACCCGAGACCCGCAGCTCCACCCGGGAGCCCTTCGACTTCCCCGGGTCCGCCACCACCGCCCTGGCGGTGGGCGCGCTGGTCTACGGCATCATCGAGGGCAACGACCGCGGCTGGAGCCGCCCGGAGGTCCTGGCGGCCTTCGCCGTCGCCCTGCTGGCCCTGGCCGGGTACGTGGCCCTGGGCCTGCGCAGCCGCCACCCGCTGCTGGACCCGCGGCTGTTCGCCCTGCGGGGCTTCGGCTCGGGCGCCCTGGCGATCCTCACGCAGTTCCTGGCCGTCTTCGGCTTCTTCTTCGTCGGCCTGCAGTTCCTCCAGCTGATCCTGGGATACAGCCCCCTCAAGAGCGCGCTCGCGCTGGTGCCGGTGGCGGCCGTGGTGCTGCCGGTCTCCGCATCCACGCCGCGGCTGGCCGAGCGGCTGGGCGCCAAGGTCGTCATGCCCGCCGGGCTGCTCTGCCTGGCCGGCGGCATGCTCTGGCTGACCCGGCTGCACGCCGACAGCGGGTACCCGCCCTTCCTCGGCGCGCTGCTGCTGGCCGGTCTGGGCATCGGCCTGACCAGCGCCACCGGCACCAGCGCGATCGTGGACTCCCTCGGTCCCGACAGCCAGGGCGTCGCCTCCGCGATGAACGACACCGCCCGCGAGGTCGGCTCCGCCGTCGGGATCGCCCTCATGGGCTCGGTCTTCGCCGGCCACTACCGCGCCGCGCTCCCGGACCACCTGGCGGGTCTGCCCGCCGGGGCCGCCGAGGCCGTGCAGCACTCCGCAGCCGGCGGCCTCGAGGTCGCCGCCCACCTCGGCGCCCGGGGCCCGGCGCTGGCCGCCACCGTGCGCGAGGCCTTCATGTCCGGCTTCACCGCGGCCATGGGCATCACCGCGGCGATCCTTGCCGCGGCCGCCCTCGTCTGCGCGCTCACCGCGCCCCGCCACAACCGTACGAAGGGGACGGCCCCGACCGGACCGCAGGAGTCCGCACCGGCGGCCCCGGAATCCGGCCCGCACGCGGGATCTGGCTCTGACGCGGGGGCCGGCCCGGCCCCGGAATCCGCCTCGGCCGCCGACGCGCTCCCCGAGGCCGCACTCACCGGCTCCGCAAGCGCCGACCGGCCCCGTGACCGTTCCTGACCCCGCCCCACCGCCACCCGCCCCGCCCACCCAGGAGAGCCCGTGCCCGTCACCCCCCTCGCCGCGCTGCGCCGCCGCCCCGTCCTCGCCGGGGCCGTGACCCTGGCGGTCGTCGCCCTCGCCGCCACCGGGACCGACCGCGCGGTCGCCCGGTACGCCGAGCAGCAGACGGCCGACGCCTTCCAGCAGGCCACCCGCACCGCTCAGCCGCCCACCGTCGCCATCGGCGGCTTCCCGGTGCTGGGCCAGGTGGTCCGCGGCCGCCTGGACCACGTCGAGATCACCGCCCATGACATACCGGCCGACACCGGCGCGGGCCGCCCGCCGATCAGCCGGCTCGACCTGCGCCTGACCGGCGTACGGCAGTCCGACGACGAGCGCACGGCCCGCTCCGAGGCGGCGCGCGCCACCGCCTTCCTGTCGTACGCCGACCTGTCCGACGCCCTCGGCGTCGGCATCACCCCCGGCGACCGGGCCGGGTACGTCGACGCGCGGATCCAGCTGCCGCTGCTCGGGGCCGCCACCGTCACCGCCCGGGTCGGCGCCGGTCCCGGCAACAGCATCGCCTTCAGCGACCTGCACGTGGTCTCGGGGGACCTGCCCGCGCCGGGGATGCGGCTGCTGACGAAGGTCTTCGAGCAGCCCATGCCGGTGCGCAACATCCCCCAGGGCCTGCACCTGGAGACGCTGCGCACCTCGCCGACCGGGCTGAGCGCCCAACTGGCCGGCCGGGACGTGGCCTTCCGCACCGACGCCACCGACGACGCCACCGACGCCGGCTCCGGCGTCTGACCCGGCCGTACGTCAAAGAGCCCGCAGGGCGTGGACGAGCGCGAGCGCGCCGCAGGCCAGCGCCGGGAGCGTGCGGACCCAGGGGTCACCGGCCCGGCGGTGCGCCACCGCCGCCCCCGCCATCAGCGCCGCCAGGCCCGCCCCGGCGGCGGCCCCGGCCGGTGGCCAGGCGGGGCCGGTCAGCACCCCGGCCACCCCGGCGACCTCCAGCCCGCCGATCAGGCGGTAGTGGCCGGGGGTCATGCCGAGGTGCGCGGCGGCCTCCCGCATCACCGGCACCGCGGCGAGCTTGGCGGCACCGAGCGGCAGGAAGACCACGGCGATGAGGGGTGCGGTCAGGGCGGTCATGCGGTGCTCCGGCCGGCGCCCAGGAACTCCCGCAGGACGGCCACCGTCTCCTCGGGCACCTCGAAGGGCCAGAAGTGGCCGGAGTCGAAGAGGTGTACGCCGCTGCCGGGCGGGAGCTGCGCGAGGACCAGCGGGTCGGTGTAGAACTCGCGCGGCTGGACCGGGTCGCCCGCGCCCTGGAGCAGCAGGACCGGGCATTTCCACCGCGGTACGAGCCGGCCCCGCCGGTCGAGCCATTCCTGGCGGAAGGACGAGGAGTTGAAATAGCGGGGCACGGCCGTGCTGATCCCGTCGTACCCGAACTCCTGCACCGTGCGCACCAGGTCGGAGTCCGCGACCGGGCGCTCGGTCAGCAGCGTGTACGCGGTGACGACGAACCGCCGGGCGTCGGCCAGGACGGCGGAGGCCTCGGGGGAGGTGAACAGGTCCTGCTGGGGGTGCAGGTCCGGGTGCAGGTGCCAGAGGTGCTGCTGGCCGCGGCCGTAGCGGATCACCCGGTGTCCGGCCCGGGCCACCAGGTGGTCGCCCACCGGGGTGCCCCGGTCGTGGGTGACCAGGCTGAAGCGGTCGACCCCGATCAGGTCCAGCAGGGCTTCGAGCTGTTGGGCGACGCCCTCCTGGCGGAAGTCGCCGGTGCTCTTCCCGGACTGTCCGTAGCCCTTCAAGTCGACCGCCAGGCACCGGAATTCGGTCCCGAGGGCTTCGATGGCGTAGTGCCACTGCCACCAGGAGTCGGGCACGCCGTGCAGGAGGACGACCACCGGTGCACCGGCCGGTCCGGCCTCGACGTAGTGCCAGCGCACCGTCTCCCCGTCGCCGGGGGCGTCCACGAAGCGGTGCGTGACGGTGACGGAGCCCAGGAGCTCGGTGTCCCCGTCCGCGTCGGGCGCCCGGGGCGGCGTCCCGGGCAGCTGCGCCACCAGCCGGTCGACCTCGGCCAGCCGCTCCACGGCCCGGTCCATGCCCGCGCGGACGCGCGCAGGCGGCGGGGTGTACTGGGGCGCGGGTGCGAGCGGTTCCTTCGGCATGGTGCGGTCCTCCCGGTACGGGGCGTCGCGTCGCGACGGACGGACGCCATGGGTGTGCTGCGGAGTTGGCGGATCGGCCGGGGCCCCCTAAGGGGCGGGTACCGAACTCCCGTCCGGCCGGCGGGTGGTGCACAGCAGGGGTGCCCAGCCGGCGGCGCCGGTGAAGTCCCGGCCGCCGGCCGGGACCACGTCCAGGACGACGCGGTCGGGGCGCAGCAGCACGGCGTCGGCGCGGCCCCGCCGCAGCCACGCGGCCAGGGTGCCGTCGTCGCGGAGGCCGGCCACGGGGAGCACCGGGACGCCGAGGCCGCGCAGCCTCGCCCGCACCGAGGGCGCGGGGTCGGCGGCGGTCAGGGCGGTGAAACCGTCGCCGAGCACGTCGTCGAGGCGGGTCCGCCGCCCGTCCCGGTCCACCCACGGCTGCGGGCAGTGCGTGCCCGGGAGCCGGCTGCCGCGGCGGGTCCGCCGCCCCACGAGCGGCCCGCGGGCCAGGGCCGGGCTGAGGTCGCGGCCGGCCGCCTCGGTCAGCGCCGGGATGCGGCAGGCCGCCGCCAGCAGGCCCCGGCGGAGCGCCGCGGCGCGGTCCTGTCCGCCGGTCATCGCCCAGCCCATGGCGACCGCGAGCCGGATCACGTGCCGGGCGTGCGGCCTGCGCTCGCTCTCGTACGTCTCCAACAGGCGCTCGTCGGCGCCCTCTTGGAGGACCCGGGCGAGCTTCCAGGTGAGGTTGTACGCGTCCCGGAGGCCGGCGCACAGCCCCTGCCCGATGAAGGGCGGCATGAGGTGGGCGGCGTCGCCGAGCAGGAAGACCCGTCCGCTGCGCCACCGGTCGGCGACCCGGGCCTGGAAGGTGTACTCCCGCTCCCGGACCACCTCGAACTCCCCGCGGTACGAGGGCGGCAGCCAGGGCGCGACCAGCTCCCGGACCGGCGTCCGCGGACCGTCCGGCAGGCGGAACTCCCAGCGGTACAGGTCCTCGCCGACCCGCATGAAGGTCGCCGGCCGCCGGGGGTCGCAGACCTGGTCCACCCCCTCCCAGCTGCGGACCCGGGCCGGGGTGCGCACGTCCAGGACGGTCCACCGCTCCTCGAAGCGGAGGTCTTCCCAACCGGCTCCGACGGCCCGGCGGGTGAGGCTGTTGGCCCCGTCGCAACCGAGCACCGCGTCGGCCCACAGCTGGCGTTCCTGGTCCCCGTCCCGGTAGGTCACGCGCACCGGGCCGGCCGGGCCGGGCTCGACCGCGATCACCTCGGCACCGCCCCGCAGTTCGCACTCCGGCCGGGCGGCCAGGGCCTCGCGCAGCAGCCGCTCCAGGGCGGGCTGCTCGAACATGCCGGTCTGCGGGTAGCCGTGCGGCCCCTGCTCGGAGCGGCGGAACTCGGCCATCACCCGGTGCCGGGCGTCGAGCAGCCGAAGTCCCCTGCCGGGGCGGGTCATCGCGTCGAACCCGGGGCCGACGCCCGCGGCCTGGAGCACCCGGCGCACCTCGTCGTCGACGACCAGCGCGCGCGGCAGCGGGTACACCTCCCGGTGCCGCTCCAGCACCAGGCTCCGCACCCCGCGCCGCGCCAGCAGCAGCGCGGCCAGCACCCCCACCGGACCGGCGCCGACGATGACGACGGGGATGCGTGCGGGGTCACGCTGTTCGACGCTCATGTGCGGCTCGTTTCGGAGGCTGACGTCAGAATGATGAAACTATCAACCTTGAGATTTCCATCATCAAGGGAGCCGGTCGATGCTGTTGATGAAATCATCAACATGACGCCGTGCATCGGGGGCGCAGCGCCCCGGGTCCGCGGGCCTACGCCGCCGGCCTGCGCAGGCCGTCCACGATCAGTGCCAGGATCCGGGCCGCGCGCTGGTCGCCGCCCTGGGCGGGGTCGATCCGCCACAGGACGCTGAGCTGGAGCAGCACGTCCTCGGGGTCGACCCCGGGCTTGAGCTCGCCGGCCTCGGCGCCGGCGCGGAGCAGCAGGTCGATGGCCTGGACGAAGGGCTGGTAGTAGGTGTCGTTGTGGCCGCCGTCGGTCGCCGCGTGGATGACCTCGGCCACCCCGAACTTGAGCTGCCCGTAGCGCGCGACCTCCGCGAACCAGAGCCGGAGGGCGTCGAGCGGCGGGTGTCCGTCCAGCAGGGCCGGGGCCCGGTCGATCAACAGCTGGATGTCGTGCCGGTACAGCTCCATGACCAGCGCCTCCCGGGTCGGGAAGTGCCGGTAGAGGGTGCCGATGCCCACGCCCGCCGCCCGGGCGATCGCCGTCAGGGACGCGGAGCCGGACTCGGACAGCGCCTCGCGGGCGACGGTCAGGATGCGCTCCCGGTTGTCCAGGGCGTCCTTGCGGGTCCGTTTGGCGGGCGGTGGGGTCACGGCGGCGGCGTCCAATCGTGTCGGCTTGTCAAGCGGAGGCCCCTCCGTTACGTTGGAAGTGCTTAACGGAGACCCCTCCGTTTCATTCTGGCACACCCCCTACGCCCCGCGGAGGTCAGCCATGTCCGAACTCGTCCTGGTCACCGGCGGGACCGGCTACATCGGGGGCTGGTGCATCGCCGAACTGCTCAAGCGCGGCTACGAGGTACGGACCACCGTGCGCTCGCCGGGGCGCGAGCAGGCGGTGACCGAGGCCGTCTCGACCGAGGTCGACCCCGCCGGCCGCCTGACCTTCGCGATCGCCGACCTCACCTCGGACGAGGGCTGGGAGGAGGCCATGAAGGGCGTCGACCACGTCCTGCACGTGGCCTCCCCGCTCGGCGCCGCCTCCGACGACCCCCAGGCCCTCATCGGCCCGGCCCGCGACGGCGCCCTGCGCGTGCTGCGCGCGGCGACCGCCGCCCGGGTCCGGCGCGTGGTGATGACTTCGGCGGCCAACGCGGCGAGCCCGTCCTCGTACGCCACCGAAGGAATCACCGACGAGACCCTGTGGACGGACCCGGAGGACCCCACCCTGATCCCGTACCGCCGCTCGAAGACCCTGGCCGAGCGCGCCGCCTGGGACTTCATGGCGGAGTACGACGGCCCCACCGAACTGACCACCGTGCTGCCCGGTGCCGTGTTCGGCCCCGTGCTCACCGCGGACAACCTCGGCTCCGTCGGGATCGTCGCCCGCATGCTCTCCGGCCGGATGAGCGGCGTACCGCGCATCGGCCTGGAGGTGGTGGACGTCCGCGACCTGGTCGACGTCCACATCCGGGCCATGACCGCCCCGGCCGCGGCGGGCCAGCGCTTCCTCGCCACCGGCGAGTTCCTGTGGATGGCCGACATGGCCCGCACCCTGCGCGACGGCCTCGGCGAGCAGGGGCGGCGCGTCTCCACCCGCCAGATCCCGGACTTCGCGGTCCGCCTGGTGGCACGCTTCAAGGACCCCTCGCTGCGGGAGATCACCCCGGCCCTGGGCCGCCGCAACCGCCACAGCACGGAGAAGGCCCGCACCCTCCTCGGCTGGCAGCCCCGCCCGGCCCGCCGCACCGTCCTGGACTGCGCCCAGAGCCTGATCGCCCACGGCGCGGTCTGACACCCGAGGCCGTGCCGCATCGTCCGCCTGCGGTCAGGCCGGCGCGCCGCGGGTGAGGCGGGTGCGGAAGACGGTGCCGTCCGGGGTGTCCAGGACGGTGATCGTGCCGCCGTGCAGGGCGGCGATGTCCCGGGCGATGGAGAGGCCCAGGCCGGTGCCGCCCTCGTCGCGGCTGCGGGCGTCGTCGAGCCGGGTGAACCGTTCGAAGATCCTCTCCCGGTCCGCGGCGGCGACCGGCGGACCGTCGTTCGCCACGTCCAGGACGGCGTCCCCCGTCACGGGGTCCTCCGCCAGCCGCACGGTGACGGAACCACGCGCGTGCCGCTGGGCGTTGTCGAGGAGGTTGGTCAACAGCCGCCCCAGCCACAGGGCGTTGCCGTGCAGCGTGACGTGCCCGGGTGCGTGCAGGGTGACCGTGCGGGCGTCGGCGGGTCGGCCCGCGACGGTGGCCCGTACCAGGGCGGTGAGGTCGACGGGGTCCTCGGCGCGGCGCTGCCCGGAGACGTCCAGGCGGGCCAGCAGGAGCAGGTCGGCGGAGAGCGCCTGAAGCCGCTCGGTGTCCTCCAGCGCACCCGCGACCAGGTCCTCCCGGACCTCCGGATCCGGGTGGGTGCGCGCCACCTCCAGCTGGGTACGGAGCACCGCGAGGGGGCTGCGCAGCTCGTGGGAGGCGTCGGCGATGAACCGGCGCTGCCGGGCGCCCGCTTCCTCCAGCCGTTCGAGCATGGCGTTCATGGTGTCCGCGAGGCGGGCGATCTCGTCCCCGCCGCGCGGGGCCGGCACCCGGCGGTCCAGCTCGCGGTCGCCGATGGCGGCCACCTCGGCCCGGATGGCCTCGACCGGCCGCAGCGCGCGGCCGGTCGTACGCCAGGTCAGGAAGCCGACGGTGCAGACCAGCAGGGCGCTGACGACGGCCAGGGCCACCCCCGTCAGGTCCTCGGCCGCGTCGGCGGTCCGCAGCGAGGCGCCGACCAGGACCGTGACCGGCCCGTCGGGGGTGTCGGCGGTGACGGCCGTGACGCGTTGGTGGTGCTGTTCGCCGAGGGCGTCGAGGTTGTACGTCCGGTGGCCGCGGCGGGGGCCGGACGGGGCGAGGGCGGGGCGGCCGGCCAGGTTCTCGCTCCGGGCCAGGACCCGGCCACGGCCGTCCACGACCTGGATGAAGTCGGTACCGGGCCCCAGGGGCAGCCGGGCCGCCAGCCGCCCGTCGGCGGCCAGCCGCGACAGGGCCCGGGCCTGCTGGCGGACCCCGGGCTCCACGGTGCGTTCCAGGTTGGTGCGCAGCAGCATCAGGACCACGGCCGAGGCGGCGACCATCACCACCGCCACGCTCGCGCAGGCGGCGAGGGTGGTCCGGGCGCGGACCGAGTGCGGCGCCAGCCGGCGGAACAGGGCCGCGGCCCGCGGGCGACGGACCCGCGGCCCGGCCCCGGTCCCCCGGGCGGGGACCTCCGGCGCGGGGCCGGCCGGGTACGGCTCAGCCACCGTCGGCCGCCAGCCGGTAGCCGGCGCCCCGCACGGTCTGCACCGCGGCCCGCCCGAAGGGGGCGTCGATCTTCCGGCGCAGGGCGCTGACGTGCACCTCGACGGTGTTGGGATCGCTGTCCGGATGGCCGTCCCAGACCTCGGCCAGGATCTCGCGCTTGGAGACGGCCTCCCCGGCCCGCCGGGCGAGGTGGTCCAGCACGGCGAACTCGCGCGGGGTCAGGGGTATGGGCACGCCCCCGCGGGCGCAGGTACGGGCCGCGGAGTCGACCACCAGGTCGCCGAGCACCGTGCGCCGCGGCGCCCGGCTGCCGATGCGGCGGGCCAGGGCCCGCAGCCGGGCGACCAGCACCACGAAGGAGAAGGGCTTGGAGAGGTAGTCGTCGGCGCCGGTGTCCAGCGCCTCGGCCTCGTCCCACTCGCCGTCCTTGGCGGTGAGCATGAGGATGCCGACGTCGCTGCCGGCGGCCCGCAGCCGCGAGCACACCCGGTAGCCGTTGAGGCCGGGCAGCATGATGTCCAGCACCACCACGTCGTAGGAGTGGTCGGTGGCCTTGGCCAGACCGGTGAGGCCGTCGTGGGCGACGTCCACGCTGAACCCCTCGGCCGTCAGACCGTGCCGGAGCGCCAGGGCCAGCCGGCGCTCGTCCTCCACCACCAGTACGCGCATGCCCCCAGGGTGGCACGCCGCCGAACGGCCGCGGCACCGGGCTGAAGGCGTCTTCAGGTCTTCAGCGTCCCTTCAGCACGCCCCCGCGATGCTGTGCCCGGACGCCCGGGCACCGGATCCGGGCGCCGCCACGAGTCAGGGGTGGACGCAGTGAGCGAATCCGTGGACGAGCCCGTCGGCGCCGAGGGGGCGCAGGAGCGGACGCACGAGGACGGCGCGGGCCCGGCGGCGGGCAAGCCGCCCGCCCGGCGCCGGTTCGGCAGCCGCAGAACCCGGTGGGCGGTGGCCGGTGCGGCCGCCGTGGTGGTCGTCGGCGGCGCCGCGGCCGCGGCGGCGATCCACCACCACGAGGACGGGCGGGGCATGCGCAGGGCGGTGTTCGCCGGGGGCCACGAGTGGCGTGGTGGTCCGCGGGCGGAGGCCGGCGGGCGAGGTGACGGCCCCCGGGCGGAGGCCGACGGCCGTGACGGCCGGCCGGTCCGGCCCGAGGGCCGCGGCCCGCGCGGCGACGGCTTCCCCGGCCGCGCCGGTGGGAAGGCCCCGGCCCCGCTGCCCCCGCTCGCCGCCGCCGACGCCCTGGACAAGGCCGCCGCGGCCGTGAAGGACGGCAAGGTCGAGTCGCTGGCCCCGGTCACGGCCCAGGGCGGCGGGAGTGCCTGGCGGGTCGTCGTCCTCGGCCCCGACGGGGTGCGGCACGTGGTGACGGTCGACGGCACCACCGGCACGCTGACGAGCAACACCGCCCTGGGCGGCTGAGACCGGCACGACCCGAGCGGCGCGGCCCCGGCCGCGCCGTGGTCGTCGTGGGCGCTGGACCGGAAGTGCGACGGAGCAGGTGCCCCCGTGCAGACGGTCAGGATGCGTTCAGGTTCCCGGCGGCACAGTCGGCCGCATGACCCCACACACGTCCGACAGTCCCGGGCTCCGCCGGCCGGTCCCCGGAGCCCACGCACCCACCCGGCAGATGCTGAACAAGGTGCCCGAGGTCACCGTCTGGTTCTGGATCATCAAGATCCTCTGCACCACGGTCGGCGAGAGCTTCGCCGACTGGATCGACATGACCCTGGGCGTCGGCCTGACCAACACCGCGTTGATCTTCACCGGGGTGCTGGCGGCCGTCCTGGCCTGGCAGTTGAGCGCGGCCCGCTACGTGCCGTTCGTGTACTGGCTCACCGTCGTGGTGGTCAGCGTGACCGGCACCCTGTACACCGACATCCTCACCGACAGCCAGGGCGTGCCCCTCGCCGTCAGCAGCACCGCCTTCGCCGGGCTGCTGGCCGTGGTCTTCGGCGCCTGGTACCTGCGCGAGCGGACCCTGTCGGTGCACACGATCACCACCCGCCCCCGCGAACTCTTCTACTGGCTCGCGGTGTTGGTCACATTCGCCCTCGGCACCGCCACCGGCGACTGGACCCTGGAACTGACCGGCTGGACCGCCGGCGTCTCCGTGCTCCTGCCGCTCGGCCTGATCGCCGCGATCCTGGCCGGCTGGCGGCTCGGCGCCGGCCCGGTGCTCTCCTTCTGGCTGGCGTACGTCCTCACCCGCCCGCTCGGCGCCAACCTGGGCGACTGGCTCGGCGCGCCCCGGGCCGAGGGCGGCCTGGGCCTGGGCACCGCCGTGACGAGCGTGCTCTTCCTGGCCGCGATCCTCGCCACGGTCTGCTACCTCACCTACAGCCGCCGCGACGTCATCGAGGCCCGGGACGGCGGTGGTCGCCGGGCCCCGAACGCGGCGCGCGAGCGCGGCATGCTCGTCTACTACGCCCTCGTGTCGGCGGCGGCGGTGGCGCTCCTGGTGTGGGCGCACCAGCAGCCGCACGCGGCTGCGGCCCCCGAGGAGGACGGCCCGGCACCGGTGAGCACCCACCTCACGCCGCGGGAGGCGACCGCGCCGTTCCCGCCGGCCGAGATCGCGAAGTTCCGCACCCTCACCGCCGACACCCTGGCGAAGGTCGAAGCGGGAGACCCGAAGGCGGCGAAGAAGCGGGCCACCGACCTGGAGAGCGCCTGGGACGAGGACCAGTCCACCCTCGAGCCCGAGAACGAACAGGCCTGGGGCTTCCTGGACGGCGAGATCGACGCGGTCCTGGAAGCGGTACGCGCGGCCGACCCCGACCGGGCCAGCGAGGTCAAGGCGCTCGACACCCTCCTCACCACGCTGGGCTGACCCGGGTACGACCGGCCGCGGGCGCCGGGGCCTGCAGGTTCAGTCGCCGGGGTGCTCGCCCTGGGCCACTTCCACGCCCCGGTGCAGCCAGACCGCGCCGCCGAGCGAGGAGGCGGCCGCGGTCGTGCAGAGCAGGGCCATGGCCAGCAGCGCGGGGGCGGAGCGGCGTACCGGCGCCTGGGTGAAGAGGGCCTTGACCCGGGCCGGTACCGGCCCGGTGGTTCCGCGGGGTGCGACTGCCGGTACCCGCAGGCCCTTGCGGTGGTCTGTCGCGGCCAGGGCCGCCCGGCCGATGGCGCGGGCGGCCAGCCGCCGGTCCCCGCAGGCCCGGGCGGCGGCCTCGTCGGCCGCCCGCTCGGCGGCGTACGAGACGGCCGGGACCACGGCGGCCAGCGCCGGGTGGCACCAGCCGGCGAGCCGTGCGAGCGCCAGGAAGACGTGGTGGCGGCCGGCCAGGTGGGCGCGTTCGTGGCCGAGCAGGGCCTCGCGCTCGCCCGCGTCGAGGGCGCGGAGCATGCCCGCGGTCACCACCACCCGGTCCGAGCGGCGCCGGCCGCCGGGCAGCGCGAAGGCATCGGGCCGCTCGTCGTCGACCACGCACAGCCCGCCGGCCGCCGGCACCCCGGCCACCAGCCGCCGCGCCGCCCGCCAGTGCGTCAGCTCCGACGCGATCCCGCGGACCCCGGCGATCGCGGCCACCGCGAGCGCGCCGCCGGCCACCGTCGAGGCGCCGGAGACCAGGGCCGCCGGGCCCGCCTGGAGCGGGTGGAGCAGGTGCGCGAGCCCCGCGAGGGCCGGCACTCGGAGGGCGAGGGGGAGGAGCAGGGCGCCCAGGCAGGCGACCGTGCCCAGGGCCAGTACCGCCGAGGCGAGCGTGACCGCCGGGAGGGCGAGGTCCGGTCGTACCCGGTCGACGGTCCGCCGGGCGAGCACCGGCAGGATCCAGGGCAGCAGCAGCGGGGCCACCAGCAGCAGGATCACGGCCGGTCCTCCTGGAGGAGGCGGCGCAGCTCGGCCTCGTCGTGCGGATCGAGCCCTTCTACGAAGCGGGCGAGCACCCGGTCCCGGTCGGTGCCGGCGTCGAGTTCGCGGTGCATGCGACGGGCGGCGAGGCCGTGCGCGTCCTGGACGGCGTGGTAGGCGAAGCCGCGGCCGCTGGGCTCACGTCCCACCAGCCCCTTGTCGCACAGGCGCCCCAGCAGGGTGGCGACCGTGGTGCGGGCCAGCTCCTGGGGTATCGCGGCCCTGACCTGGGCGGCGGTCTGCGGGCTGCCGGCCGCCCAGAGCGCGGCGAGCACGCTCGACTCCAGCTCACCGGCAGGTCTGCGCTCGCCCTCGATGTCCGTCATGGGTCCCCTCGCCGATGAGCGCCGGCTGCCGAGCCGGACGACTACTGTTCTGTAGACACGATACGGGGTGTTCCCGGACCGGCGTGGGCTGCGGGGGTCAGCCGCCGGGAAGGGTGACCACGAAGCGGGCACCGCCCCCGTGTGCCGGGTCGTGCTGGACCTCGCCGTCGGCCGACCGGGCCAGCCGCCGCGCCAGTGCCAGCCCCAGCCCCGCCCCGGCGTGCCCGTCACCGGGATCGGCGCGCCGCCCGGGCGTGAAGAGCTCAGCGACGAAGTCCCCGGGCACGCCCGGCCCGTCGTCGGTGACCTCGATGCGGACCCTTGTCCCCTCCGGGGCCGCGGTCACGGTCACGCGGGACCGGGCGTGCCGCAGGGCGTTCTCGACCAGCGGGCCGACCGCCCGCTCGACGACCGCCGCGGGCGCCGCGGCCGTCAGGCGCCGCACCGGGGGTTCGATCCGGAGGACGACCGCCGGCGGCGGGGTGGTCCGGCCGGCCAGGGCGAGCAGCGTGGCGTGGACGTCGGACGGGCCCCGATGGGTGGCGGCCGCCCCCCGGGCCTCGTCGAGGAGGGTGTCGCAGATCCCGCGCATGGCGGCCGCGGCGTCGTCGACGACCGCGAGGGCTGCGCGGGTCTCGTCCGGGGTGCGGGGGCGGCTGCGCCACCAGTCCAGCTCGGCCACGATCCGGGCGAGCGGGTTGCGCAGTTCGTGCGACAGCTCCCGGGTCAGCTGCTGCTCGTGCCGCAGCCCGGCCCGGATCCGGTCGAGCAGCGCGTCCAACGACGCTGCCAGCGCGGCCAGTTCGGCGGGCCGGGCGGTCGTGCCGAACCGGTCGTCGCCGGCCTGCGCGCTCCAGGCGGTGGCCTGTTCGGTCATGGCCTGTACGGGACGCAGGGCGCGCCGCACCGCGAGCCGGGTCAGCGCGTACGTGAGGACGAGCATGGCGGCGCCCAGGGCCAGGGTGGCGTGCAGCACCGTGTCCGCCGAGGTCCGGTACGGGACGAGGCCGACGGCGGCGACCACCGTCGCGGGGGAGTGCCCGGGAACGCGCAGGGCGCACAGCCGGACGGGGTCGCGGTGGGCGGCGGTGGCGCAGTGCGGACGGGGGGCGGCGGCCAGGGCGTCCGCGACCCGGGTGAGCGGGCCGTCCGCGGCGGCGGAGGGCGGGGACTCCAGCCGCCGGGTGCCGGCGTAGATCCACACGCCGGAGTCGAGTGCGTCGTCGTTGGGCACTTCCACGACCCGGGCGCGGCGGCCGGTGGTGTCCACGGTGGAGGCGACCGCGGCCGCACGGGTGCGCAGGTGGTCGTCCGCCCGCTGGTCCAGCTGGTGGCGCACGATGCCGTTGAAGGCGACGACGAGGACGGCGATCAGCAGGGCCGCGATGGCCAGGGCCGTGAGGGAGAGCCGGCCGCGCAGGGTCAGGGGGCGCCGGGCGGGGGTGGGGGCCGTCATCGGAAGCCGTGTCCGATCCCCCGGCTGGTGCTGATGGTCCGGTCGCTGCCCGCGGCGCGGAGTTTGCGGCGCAGCCGGCTCAGATACTGGTCGAGGGTGTTGTCGCTGACCTGCGCCCCCTCGGGCCAGCCGGCCCGCCGGAGTTCGCGGCGGGAGACCAGGGAGCCGGCTGCCGCGAGGAGCGCGGCGAGCAGTCGGAACTCGGTCGGGGTGAGGCCGACGGGATCCCCGCTCGCGGTACACGTGAAGCGCGTCGGATCGAGGACCAGGCCGCCCGCCGCGGCCGGGGGCGGTGGCCCGGCCCGCCGGAGGGCGGCGCGCAGCCGGGCCGCCAGTTCGGTGAGGTGGAAGGGCTTGGCCAGGTAGTCGTCCCCGCCGGCGGAGAAGCCGGCCAGGCGGTCGGTGAGGTGGTGGTGCGCGGTCAGGAAGATCACCGGCGCCGTGAAGCCGGCGGCCCGCAGGGCCTGGCAGACGTCCCGGCCGTCGGCGTCGGGCAGCCCCACGTCCAGCACGACCGCGTCGAAGGGGCTCGTGGCCAGCCGCAGGGCGGCGGCGCCGTCCGCCGCGGGTACCGGGTCGAAGCCCTCCTCGCGCAGCCCCCTCAGGAGCACGCTCCGCAAGGGGTGGTCGTCCTCGACCACGAGGACGCGGCCGGTCACCGCGCACCACCGCGATCGGGCGGGGCCGGCCTCACGGTGCGGTCAGCAGGAACCGCAGGGGCCCGCGGCCCAGCCGGTCGGCCAGGGCGTCCTGCCGGAGCCGGACCGCCCATCCGAGGGTGGCGGCCACCAGGGCGCCGACCGCGAACCCGGCCAGGACGTCGTGGGGGTAGTGCACGCCGACCCAGACCCGGGAGGCCGCCATCAGCACCGCGGCCACCAGGGCGATCGCCCCGAGCCGTCGGGAGGCGAACAGCAGGGCGACCGCCGCGGCGGCCGCGATCGCGGCGTGGTTGCTGGGGAAGGACCAGTCCCCGGGGGCCGGGCAGGATTCCAGCACGGCCACGTGCAGGCTCCGGCAGGGCCGGTCCTCCCGGACCGCGAGCTTGAGCAGCAGATCGGCGCCGAAGCCGGCGAGGGTGATCAGCGGGACCGCGAGCGCGGTCACGGCCGAAGGGGACCCGGCCCGCCGCGCCCGCCACCACGCCGCCGCCATCAGTACGGCGAACAGCCCCAGGCCGTAGAGCGACCAGGCGGCGACGGCGGCGTCCAGCCAGCCGGGCGCGCGGTGGGCGAGGTCGACGACCTCGACGTACGCGTTGCCGTCGATGCCGGAGCCGTCGTAGCCGATGGTCAAGGTGCCGTTCCGATCTGGTGCGCGCTGGTCCGCCGGGCACGGCGGCGGACCACCGCGACGGCGGCCCGTCCGACTACAACCCAGTAGACGGTCTACTGCACTGTAGACGATCGGGGCGGGCGCCGGGCCGGTCGTCAGGTCAGCCGACCGTCAGGCGCGGCGTGCGCAGCGGTTCCGTGCGCCGGCTGCCGGTGCGCTCGAAGGCCGCGGCGAGGGTCAGCAGGGCGTTGTCGTCGTAGGCGCGGCCCGCGAAGGTGAGGCCGACCGGCATGCCGGTGTCCGTCATGGTGCCCATCGGCACGGTCACCGTAGGGATGCCGAGGTGGCGGGGGACCAGGTTGCCGTTGGCGACCCAGACGCCGTTGCGCCAGCCGAGGTCGGCGGAGGCCTCGGACACGTCCATGTCGGCGGGGCCGACGTCGGCGACCGCCGGGAAGACCACCGCGTCCAGGCCCAGCCCGTCCATCCACACCTCCAGGTCGACGCGGCGGGTCTCCTCGAGCCCGCGCAGCCCGTCCTCGAGGTGCGGCATCTCGGCGAGGGAGGCGTACGGGCGCTCGCGCACGAAGCGCGGGTAGTCGCCGATCGTGTCGTCGAAGCCCTCGTAGCGGTCGGGCAGTTCGCCCTCCTGCTTGGGCCAGATCCGGGCGCCGTCGACCTCGGCCAGGCTGGACAGCTGCGGGTCGCCGTTGGCGCGCAGGAAGTCGTCCCACGCCCAGGCGGACAGGTCCTCGATCTCGAAGGTCAGGTACTCGCGGGCGACCAGCCCGCGGGTGAGCAGCGAGGGCGCCCCGGGGCGGTCGGACTCGTAGTTCGAGACGACGGGGAAGTCGACCTCGACCACCTCGGCGCCGGCGGCCTCCAGGTCGCGGCGCGCCGCCTCCCACAGGCTGATGACCGACGGGCGGGTGTCGACGCGCTGCCCGGTCTGGCCGCCGATGCCCCCCTCGGGGTTGGTGCCGGCGTCGGGGTCGGCGTTGACGTACATCCGGGGGACGCCGACGCGCTTGCCCGCGAGCACGCCCTCGGCGGCCGCCAGGGCCGGGTAGGAGGCGGGCCGGACCTGCGAGGCGGCGGGCAGCGGGATCCACTGCTGGGCGCGCCACAGGTCCCCGCGGGTGTGCGGGTCGTCGGCGACGATGACGTCGAGCAGTTCGAGCAGGTCCGCCATGGTGCGGGTGTGCGGGACGACGACGTCCATGGTCGGCACCAGCGGCCAGTTGCCGCGGACCGAGATCACGCCCCGGCTGGGGGTGTAGGCGCACAGTGCGTTGTTGGAGGCGGGCGCGCGGCCGGAGGACCAGGTCTCCTCGCCGAGCCCGAAGGCGCCGAAGGACGCGGCGGTCGCGGTGCCGGAGCCGTTGGAGGAGCCGGAGCCGTAGGCGCTGGTGAGCCAGTCGGCGCTGTAGGGGCTCTCCGCGCGGCCGTACACGCCGCGCTGCATGCCGCCGTTGGCCATCGGCGGCATGTTGGTCAGGCCGATGAGGACGGCCCCGCCGGCGCGCAGCCGTTCGATGGCGAAGGCGTCGCGCTGGGCGACCAGGTGCTCGAAGGCGGGGGAGCCGGACGCAGCCGTGAGCCCCTTGGCGAGGTAGCTGTCCTTCGCGGTGTACGGGATGCCGTCCAGCGGGCCCAGCACCTCGCCGCGGGCGCGGCGGGCGTCGGAGGCCTCCGCGTCCGCGCGGGCGTCGGGGTTCATCACGACCATGGCGTTCAGCGCGGTGGCCGTGCCCGGGCGGTCGTACGCCTCGATCCGTGCCAGGTAGGCGTCGAGCAGGGCGACGGCGGTCGTCTCGCCCTTCTCCAGCGCGGTGCGCAGGTCGGCGATACAGGTCTCCACGACATCGAATCCGCGCGTCATGAGGGTGTCTCCGGGTGGCTGGGTGGAACAGTCGGGCTGCCGGCCGTCGGGGCGGACCGCGTACACGGCCGTGCTCCCCATCGTCCTGACTAGATTTTTAGTCTAGATCAGGAATCTAGATTTTTGGAACCTAGACTGGGGTCCGGATTTTCCGTCACCGAAAGTGAGCCCATGCCGACGCCAGAGACCGGGTCCCGGCCCTCCGACCGCCCCCTGCCGCCGGAGGGTGCGACCGGGCCGGCCGGCGCCGGGGCGGCGGCCGCCGGCCGGTCCGGGTCCCAGACGTCGGCCCCGGCCTCGGCCGACCGGAGGCGTCAGCGCAGCGGGGACGAGGCGCGCGGGCGGGCGATGCGGGCCGCCATCGCCGTCATCGCCGAGAAGGGCACCGGGGCCGTGCGGATGTCGGACATCGCCGCCCGGGCCGGGATGAGCACCGGCCACATCCTCTACCACTTCGGCAAGAAGGACCGGCTGCTGCTGGAAGTCCTCGCCTGGAGCCAGGCGGACCTGTGGGCGCGCTTCCAGGAGGCCGCCGACCGGGCCGCGTCCCCCGCCGAGAAGCTGGACCTGTTCGTCCGCTTCTACCTGCCGCCGCACCAGGGCGACGAGCGCTACGCGCTGTGGACCCAGGTACTGGCCCAGCGCCACGACGAAGCGGGCCTGCGCGTCCTCACCGACCTGCTGGACGGCTGGGACGAGCGCCTGGCGGCCATCGTCCGGGAGGGCCGGTCGCTGGGGCAGTTCGCCGAGGTGGACCTCCCCGAGTTCACCGTCCGGTCCGTCGCCATGCTCAGCGGCCTGGCCGAGGACGTCATGCTCGGCCGGTCCCGCTGGCAGCACGCCTCCCCGCACGCCTTCGCCCTCGCCGCCCTCGAACGCGAACTGCGCCCCGCTCCGGCAGGACCGAAGTCCTGATCGTCAGGCCCAAGGTCACCACTACATGTTGGGCGGGCATTTCCATTCACTTCCGTATGTAGTGTGAACGGCGTCGGTTCGGCCTGAGCGCGCCCCTGGTGGCGCCCGGCCGAGGAAACAGGGAATCCGGTGGGAATCCGGAGCTGCCCCGCAACGGTATGGGTCCTGGAAAGGGCCCGAGTCCGATACCTGCCGGCGCCCGGTCGCACGCCCCGTGCGACGGACCATTCCGGACGCCTCGTGGGAGGGCTGACGTGACGCACATCAATGCCGTGGACTCGGTGACCGAATACCTCGACCGGAGCGACTGGCGGGTGAACGCCAACGCCAACCAGGGCTATTCGCTCGGTGGACTCATCCTCAACGTCGCGGGCAAGGTCGTCGCCAACTACTGGCTCGACCAGGTGTATCCCGAAGCCGTCGGGCGGGCGCACCGGGAGGGCGACCTGCACCTCCACGACCTCGACATGCTCTCGGGCTACTGCGCGGGCTGGTCCCTGCGCACCCTGCTGACCGAGGGGTTCAACGGCGTACCCGGCCAGATCGACTCGGCGCCGCCCCGGCACTTCTCCTCGGCGGTCGGCCAGATCGTCAATTTCCTCGGCACCCTCCAGAACGAATGGGCGGGCGCGCAGGCCTTCAGCTCCTTCGACACCTATATGGCGCCCTTCGTCCGCGCGGACGCGATGACCTACGCCGAGGTGTACCAGGGCGTCCAGGAACTGGTGCACAACCTCAACGTGCCCTCGCGCTGGGGAACGCAGACCCCTTTCACGAACCTCACCTTCGACTGGACCTGTCCGGAAGACCTGCGCGGGCAGGTCCCCGTGATCGGCGGAGAGGAGGCCGCATTCACCTACGGCGACCTCCAGGCCGAAATGGACCTGATCAACCGCGCCTACATCGAGGTCATGACGGCCGGGGACGCCACCGGCCGGGTCTTCACCTTCCCCATCCCCACCTACAACATCACGAAGGACTTCGACTGGGAGAGCGAGAACGCCACCCGGCTCTTCGGGATGACCGCGAAATACGGCCTGCCGTACTTCCAGAACTTCATCAACTCCGAGCTCGACCCCGGCATGATCCGCTCGATGTGCTGCCGCCTCCAGCTCGACCTCACCGAACTGCTCAAGCGCGGCAACGGCCTCTTCGGCAGCGCGGAACAGACTGGCTCACTGGGGGTCGTCACGATCAACTGCGCCCGGCTCGGGCACCTGCACGCCGGCGACGAGCCGGCACTCCTCGCGGCCCTCGACCGCCTGCTCGACCTGGCCCGGGACAGCCTGGAGACCAAGCGGGTGACCGTGCAGAAGCTGATCGACGACGGCCTCTTCCCGTACACCCGGCGCTACCTCGGCACCCTGCGCAACCACTTCTCCACCATCGGCGTGAACGGGATCAACGAGATGATCCGCAACTTCACGCACGACGCGCAGGACATCACCGACCCCCAGGGGCACGCCCTGGCCGTACGGCTGCTCGACCACGTACGGGCCCGGATGGTCGAGTTCCAGGAGCGGACCGGGCACCTCTACAACCTGGAGGCCACCCCCGCCGAGGGCACCACCTACCGCTTCGCCAAGGAGGACCGCCGGCGCTTCCCCGGCATCCTGCAGGCGGGCACCGCCGCGAACCCGTACTACACGAACTCCTCGCAGCTGCCCGTCGGATGGACGGACGACCCCTTCGAGGCGCTGGAGCGGCAGGACGAGCTCCAGACCAAGTACACCGGCGGCACCGTCCTCCACCTGTACATGTCCGAACGCGTCTCCACCGCCGACGCCTGCCGCAGCCTGGTGCGGCGCTCCCTGGAGCGGTTCTCCCTGCCGTACCTGACGGTGACGCCCACCTTCTCCATCTGCCCCGAGCACGGCTACCTGGCCGGCGAGCGGGCCACCTGCCCCACCTGCGCGGGACCGTGCGAGGTGTGGACCCGGGTGATGGGCTACCACCGCCCGGTGTCCTCCTTCAACATCGGCAAGAAGGGCGAGCACGCCGAGCGCACCCCCTTCGAGGAGCGGGTGGCGGTCCCGGCGTGATCCGCATCGGCGGCTGGTCCCGGCTGTCGACCTGCGACTGGCCGGGACGCCTGGTCACCACGGTCTTCTGCCAGGGCTGCCCCTGGCGCTGCGGCTACTGCCACAACCCGGCCCTGCTCGATCCGCGGACCGCACCCGCGGTCGCCTGGTCCGCCGTGACGGACCACCTCGCGCGCCGCCGGGGCCTGCTCGACGGCGTCGTCTTCTCCGGCGGCGAGCCCCTGCTCCAGCCGCGCCTCGCGGATGCGGCGCGGGCGGCCCGCGACCTCGGCTTCGGCGTGGGCCTGCACACCGGCGGCGCCTACCCCCGCCGCTTCGAGGAACTGCTGTCCGCGGGACTCCTGGACTGGGTGGGTTTCGACGTCAAGGCCCACCCCGACGCCTACGACCGGATCACCGGCACCCGCGGCGCCTTCCCGCCCGCCGGCCGCAGCCTGCGGCTGCTGCTCGACTCCGGTGTGGACCACCAGTTGCGCACCACCGTCGACCCCGCGCTGATGGACGCCGAGGCGGTCACCGCGCTCCGGACGTGGCTGGACGGTCAGGGGCTGCGCGGACACGTGTGGCAGGAGGCCCGCGCCGGGTAGCCCGCCACCCGCCGTCATCCCCTGCCCGGCGACACCGGGTAGGGGATGAAGGTGCTGCTGTTCTCGTCGACGGCGAGCGGCCGGCCCAGCGGCGGGACCGCGCGCTGCGGGCAGTCCAGGCGTTCGCACAGGCGGCAGCCCATGCCGATGGGGGTGGCGGCCGAGGCGTTGTCGAGGTCGAGGCCGTCGGAGTAGACGAGCCGGGAGGCGTGCCGGAGCTCGCAGCCGAGGCCGATGGCGAAGGTCTTGCCCGGCTCGCCCCAGCCGCCGCGGTGCCGGGTGACGGCCCGGGCGGTCCACAGGTAGCGCTGCCCGTCGGGCATGGCGGCGACCTGGACGTGGATGCGACCGGGCGCGGCGAAGGCCTCGTAGACGTTCCACAGCGGGCAGGTGCCGCCCGCGCGCGAGAAATGGAATCCGGTGGCGGACTGCCGCTTGGACATGTTCCCGGCCCGGTCGACCCGGACGAAGGAGAAGGGGACCCCGCGCAGCCTGGGCCGTTGCAGGGTGCTCAGCCGGTGGCAGACGGTCTCGTAACCCAGGCCGAAATGGTCGGTGAGCCGTTCGATGTCGTAGCGGAATTCCTCGGCGGCGGTGTGGAAGGGCCGGTACGGGAGGATCAGCGCGGCGGCGAAGTAGTTGGCGATGCCGATCCTGGCCAGGCCGTGGGCGGGGGAGCCGGCCGGGAAGTCCTCGGCGGCCAGCCGGTCCAGCTCGTCCCCGTGCTCCAGCAGCGCCAGTTGCGTGGCCATCCGGAAGGCCTGCTGGCCGGGGCGGAGCCGGCCGGACAGGTGCAGGACGCGGGTCCGGGCGTCGTAGTGGTGCAGGCGGTCGGAGTCGCCGGCGAGGCGGATCCCGTGCTGCTCGGTGAGCCGGCCGGAGAGCACCCTCACCACCTCGCCCGGCCGGACGCCGATCTCCCGGGCCAGGTCCTCCGCGGCGAGGTCGGTGTCGTGCAGGTAGTTCTGGCGTCGGTAGAAGAACTCGCGGATCTCCTCGTGCGGTGAGCGTGGCGCCGCGGGGCCGACGTCCCGGCCGTCCGCGCTGTCGGCCAGCCGCTCCGCGAGGAGTTGGCCGCGTCGGCCCAGGTCCAGCAGGACGGCGGCGACCCCCGGCATCCGGGTGGCGAGTTCGGCCAGGTCGGCGGGGGAGACCCGGGCCTCGGCCAGCTCGTTGGCCAGGGCCTCGCGCAGGTCGGCGACCAGGCGGCTGGTGTCGCGTTCCGCGAAGAAGCCGGGATCGACCCCGAAGGCCTCCGTCAGGCGCAGCAGCACCGGGACGGTGAGCGGGCGGGAGTCGTGCTCCATCTGGTTGAGGTAGCTCGGCGAGATGGCGAGCACCCGGGCCAGCTCGGCCTGGCTCATCCGGCGGTCCTCGCGCAGCCTCCGCAGCCGCGCGCCCGCGTACGTCTTGCTCACCTGGGCTCCTTGTCCTCGCCGGGCCCCAGCGTATGCGCAATACAGACCCCGGCAACCTTTGCAACCTTGGCAGAACCGGCGTGGAAGATTCGCAGAAGTTGGCATCTGTACCTCATTGATGGCACTGCGTGCCGCTGCCAGAGTCAGTTCTGCGACCGCCGGACCCGGCAGCCGAGAGGGTGAGCGCGGACCCGACTTCATGCCCTGACGTCGGAGATCACGGCGATCCCCGCTCGGCTGACCTGCGACATTGCTCAGTTCCACCCGCAGGGTCCGGCGGCCGCGCCCCCAGCTGACGGCACAGAGTGCCATCCGCTCGCCGTCGGCGGTGAGCGCATTGGCAGACGAAGCGAATCATGGAGACGGTGACGGTCATGGCAGACACGAACACGACGGCGGCCGCCGAGCAGCTCAAGCAGAAGTGGGCCACCGACCCGCGGTGGGCGGGCATCGAGCGCACCTACACCGCCGAGGAGGTGGTCCGGCTCTCCGGCAGCGTCCGCGAGGAGCACACCCTGGCCCGGCGCGGCGCCGAGCGGCTGTGGCGCCAACTCCACGACCTCGACTACGTCCACGCCCTGGGCGCGCTGACCGGCGGCCAGGCCGTCCAGCAGGTCCGCGCCGGCCTTCAGGCGATCTACCTGTCGGGCTGGCAGGTGGCCGCCGACGCCAACCAGGCCGGCCACACCTACCCCGACCAGTCGCTCTACCCGGTCAACTCCGTTCCCCAGGTGGTCCGCCGGATCAACAACGCGCTGCTGCGCGCCGACCAGATCGCCACCGCCGAGGGCGGCTCGGACACCACGGACTGGCTCGCCCCGATCGTGGCCGACGCGGAAGCCGGCTTCGGCGGCCCGCTGAACGCCTTCGAGCTCACCAAGGCGATGATCGCGGCCGGCGCCGCCGGCATCCACTACGAGGACCAGCTGGCCTCGGAGAAGAAGTGCGGCCACCTCGGCGGCAAGGTCCTGGTCCCCACCGCGCAGCACATCCGCACCCTGAACGCGGCCCGCCTGGCCGCCGACATCGCCGACACCCCGACCCTGGTCATCGCCCGCACCGACGCCCTCGCCGCGACGCTCCTGACCAGCGACGTGGACGAGCGCGACGCCGAGTTCTGCACGGGCGAGCGCACCGCCGAGGGCTTCTACCACGTCCGCAACGGCATGGCCCCGGTCATCGCCCGCGGCCTGGCCTACGCCCCGTACGCCGACCTCATCTGGGTCGAGACCGGCACCCCCGACCTCGCCCAGGCCCGCGAGTTCGCCGAGGCGATCCACGCGCAGTACCCGGACCAGATGCTGGCCTACAACTGCTCGCCCTCCTTCAACTGGAAGGCCGCCCTGGACGACGACCAGATCGCCAAGTTCCAGCGGGAGCTGGGCGCGATGGGCTACCGCTTCCAGTTCATCACCCTGGCCGGCTTCCACTCCCTCAACCACGGCATGTTCGACCTGGCCCGCGGTTACGCCGAGCACGGCATGACCGCGTACGTCGACCTCCAGGAGCGGGAGTTCGCCGCGCAGGCGCAGGGCTTCACGGCCGTCAAGCACCAGCGCGAGGTCGGCACCGGCTACTTCGACCTGGTCTCCACCGCCGTCAACCCGGCCTCCTCGACCACCGCCCTCGCGGGCTCCACCGAGGAAGAGCAGTTCCACTAGGAGCTGTCCGGCCCTGATCCGCCGGACAACCCCACCCGCCCGGCCCCCCCGGGGCCACCCGTGACAGGCCCGGGCCGGACGACCGTCTCCGTCCGGCCCGGCCCCACCCCTCGTCATCCCTCGTCAGGAGACCGCATGTCCACCACCGCCACCACGCACCGGGTCCGGGTCCTCGCGGAGCCGGGCGAGCGCCACGACGAGATCCTCACGCCGGCGGCGCTCGACTTCGTCGGCCTGCTCGCCGAGGCCTTCGCCGAGCGCCGCGAGCAGCTGCTCAAGGAGCGCCGCCGCCAGGCGATCCGGCTCGCCACCGGCTCCCCGCTGGACTTCCCGATCGCCACCGCCGCGATCCGGGCCGACCGCAGCTGGCGGGTGGCCCCGCCCGCCCCGGGCCTGGAGGACCGCCGGGTGGAGATCACCGGACCGCCCGAGCGTCGGATGGCGGTCAACGCCCTCAACTCCGGTGCTCAGGTGTGGATGGCGGACTTCGAGGACGCCACCGCCCCGACCTGGGACAACGTCATCGGCGGCCAACTGACCATGCTGGACGTGATCGAGCGCCGGATCGACTTCACCACCCCCGAGGGCAAGGAGTACCGCCTCGGCGAGCACCCCGCCACCCTCATGGTCCGCCCGCGTGGCTGGCACCTCCTGGAAGAGCACCTGGAGTTCGACGGCCGGCCCCTCCCCGCGTCGCTGGTCGACTTCGGGCTGTACTTCTTCCACTGCGCCCGGCGGCAGCTCGACGCCGGGTCCGGCCCGTACTTCTACCTTCCCAAGCTGGAGAACCGGTACGAGGCCAGGCTCTGGAACGACGTGTTCGTCCTCGCCCAGGACCTCCTCGGCATCCCGCAGGGCACCGTCCGCGCCACCGTCCTCATCGAGACGATCACCGCCGCGTTCGAGATGGAGGAGATCCTCTACGAACTGCGCGAGCACAGCGCCGGCCTCAACGCGGGCCGCTGGGACTACCTCTTCAGCCTCATCAAGACCTTCGGGCACCGCACCGACTTCCTGCTGCCGGACCGCGCCAAGGTCACCATGACCGCGCCCTTCATGCGCGCCTACACCGAACTCCTGGTCCGCACCTGCCACCGGCGCGGGGCCCACGCCATCGGGGGCATGTCCGCCCACGTCCCGGCCAAGGACCCGGAGGCGAACGACGCGGCCCTCGCCAAGGTCCGCCTCGACAAGGAGCGCGAGGCCGAGGACGGCTTCGACGGCTCCTGGGTCGCGCACCCGGGCCTGGTCCCGGTCTGCCGGCAGGTCTTCGACGGAGTCCTGGGCGACCGCCCGGACCAACTCGACCGCACCCGCGAGGACGTCCGGGTCGAGGCCCCGGACCTGCTCTCCGTACGCCGGATCAGCGGCCCGCCCACCGAACAGGGCGTGCGCACCAACATCGCCGTCGCACTGCGCTACTTCGACGCCTGGCTGCGCGGCCAGGGCGCGGTCGCCCTGGACGGCCTGATGGAGGACGCGGCGACCGCGGAGATCGCCCGCGTGCAGATCTGGCAGTGGCTGCGGCACGGCGTGCTCGACCGGGCCACCGTGCTCCGGGTCCTGGACGAGGAGGCCGCCGCCCTCGGCGCCGCGTACCCGTGGGCCGCCGTCGACGAGGTCCGCGAGCTCTTCGAGCGCACCGCCCTCACCCCCGAACTCCCGCTCTTCTTCACCCCCGACGCCTACACCCGCCACCTGGTGCGCGTGCCGGGGGCGGGAGCATGAGCGCGCACCTGCGCCGGGTCGGGATCGTGGGCGGCGGTCAGATGGGCGCCGGGATCGCCGAGGTCTGCGCCCGGGGCGGGCTCGACACGGTCGTCTGCGAGGCGGACGCCACGGCCGCCCGGGCGGCCCGGGAGCGGGTCGCGGTCTCCCTCGAACGTGCCGTACAGCGCGGCAAGTTGGATCGGATCTCGGCCGAGGACGCGCTGGCCCGGCTGGTCTTCACCGGCAGCCTGGAGGACCTGGCCGACCGGCAGCTGGTCATCGAGGCCGTCAGCGAGAACGCCGAGGTCAAGACCGAGGTCTTCGCGGCCCTGGACAAGATCGTCGAGGACCGTGGGGCGATCCTGGCGACGAACACCTCCTCCCTGCCCGTCATGCGGCTGGGCATGGCCACCGAGCGCGCCGACCGGGTGGTGGGGCTGCACTTCTTCAACCCGGTGCCCGTCCTGCCGCTGGTGGAGGTCGTCGCCTCGCTCCACACCTCCCAGGACGCCCTGGCGGCGGTGACGGCCTTCGCCCGGGACGCCCTCGGCAAGACGGTGATCCGCTCGCAGGACCGGGCCGGCTTCGTCGTCAACGCCCTCCTCGTCCCGTACCTGCTGTCGGCGATCCGGATGGCCGAGTCCGGCTTCGCCACCGCGGCCGACGTCGACGCCGGCATGGAGCTGGGCTGCGCCCACCCGATGGGCCCGCTCAAGCTCGCCGACCTCATCGGCCTGGACACCGTCGCCGCCATCGCGGAGTCGCTGTACGACGAGTTCAAGGAACCCCTCTACGCCCCGCCCCCGCTGCTGATGCGGATGGTGCAGGCCGGGCTGCTCGGCCGGAAGACCGGCCGCGGGTTCCACACCTACGACCGGGACTGCTGAGGGACCCGGTGCCGCCGCCGGGCTGAGGGGCCCGGCGGCATGCGGTGCGAAGGGGGTGCGGCGGAGTGGTGTCCGCCGCACCCCGTTCGCGTCCCCGGCCGAGGCCGCTTTCAGCGGGCCGAGGCGACCGCCAGGGCGACCCGGACCGCGTCCGCCGTGGCTCGTACGTCGTGGACGCGTACGGCCCAGGCGCCCTGATGGGCGGCGAGGGCGGAGAGCGCCGCGGTGACGGCGTCGCGGCCGTGGGCGGGCGGCGGGGTGCCGTCCGGGTCGGCCAGGACGTGGCCGAGGAACCGCTTGCGGGAGCCCGCGACCAGGACCGGCCGGCCCAGCGCGCACACCTCGGCCAGTTGCGCCACCAGCGCCAGGTCGTGCTCGGCGCGTTTGGCGAAGCCGAGTCCCGGGTCGACCACCAGGCGCTCCGGCGGGATGCCGTCGGCCACCACGGCCTCGATGCGGGCGCGCAGTTCCGCCACCACCTCGGCGATCACGTCACCGTAGGCGGCACGGCGGTTCATGCCCTCGCTGAAGCCGCGCCAGTGCATCACGACGAACGGGACCCCGCAGGCCGCGACCGCAGGGACCATGGCGGGGTCCGCGAGCCCGCCGCTGACGTCGTTGACCAGGACCGCGCCGGCGTCGACGGCCCGGGCGGCGACGGCTGCGCGCATGGTGTCCACCGAGACGCGGACGCCCTCGGCAGCCAGGTCCCGGACGACAGGGACGACCCGGCGCAGCTCCTCCGCCTCGTCCACGCGCGGGGCGCCGGGCCGGGTTGACTCGCCGCCCACGTCGACGAGGTCGGCCCCCTCGGCCACCAGGTCCAGCCCGTGCTTGACGGCGGCGCCCGCGTCGAACCACCGGCCGCCGTCGGAGAAGGAGCCGGGGGTGACGTTGACGACCCCCATGACCGCGCACCGGTCCCAGTCCGGCAGTCCCTCGACGGGAGCGGGCCGCGTGCGGCCCCGGGGACTCACGGCGCCACCCGGGTCGGCTGGACGAGGTGGCGCCGGTACGCCTCGGTGGTGAAGAAGGCGGGCAACTCCCGCGCCACCAGGGTCCGTTCCAGAAGCTCGCAGGCCTGCGGCACCAGGGCTCCCGGATCCTCCCGGGCCAGGGCCGCGGACTCGGCGTCGATCAGGCCGAACAGGTCCTCCTGCGAGATCAGACGGTGTCGCAGCCACTGCCACAGCCGCGCGCGGGCGATCTCGGCGGTGGCGGTGTCCTCCAGCAGCCCGTCGAGGGCGACGGCCCCCCGGCCGCGCAGCCACGCGTCGAAGTACCGCAGTACGACTGATACGTTCGCGCGGATCTCCCCGATTTGCGGCGGCACCGCGGAGCCGCGTACGGACAGCAGGTCCGCGGCGCGCACCCGCACCTCCTCCAGGGTGCGGTGGATCTGGTGCGGGCCGCTGCCGAGCCGGCGGTCGAACGCCTCGCGGCAGACGGGCACGAGCGCGGGGTGGGCGACCCAGGACCCGTCGAACCCGAGGCGGGCCTCGTACTCCTTGTCCGCGGCCACCCCCGCCGGCACGGCCCGGTCGGACGGGACTCCCTTGTCGGGGAGTTGGGCGGCCACGCCACCGATCGCGTGCGCGCCGCGCCGGTGGCAGGTGCGCACGAGCAGTTCGCTGTACGCCTGCATGAAGGGGGCGGTCAGGGCGATCTCGGTGCGGCCGGGCAGCAGGAACCGGGCCTGGTGTCCGAAGGTCTTGATGAGGCTGAAGAGGTAGTCCCAGCGGCCCGCGTTGAGGCCGGCGCTGTGCTCGCGCAGCTCGTAGAGGATCTCCTCCATCTCGAACCCGGCGGTGATCGTCTCGATGATGGCGGTGGCTCGGACCGAGCCGCGCGGGATGCCGAGGAGGTCCTGGGCGAGGACGAAGACGTCGTTCCAGAGCCTGGCCTCGTACCGGTTCTCCAGCTTGGGGAGGTAGAAGTACGGGCCGGAACCGAGGTCGAGCTGCCGCCGGGCGCAGTGGAAGAAGTACAGCCCGAAGTCGACCAGCGACGCGGACAGCGGCCTGCCGTCGGCCGTGAGGTGTTCCTCGTCGAGATGCCAGCCGCGGGGACGGACCATGACGGCCGGGACCTCGGCTCCCAGCCGGTACTCCCGGCCCTGCGGGGAGGTGAAGTCCACGCTCCGCCGGCACACGTCGAGCAGGGTCAGCTGGCCGCCGACGATGTTCGCCCACAGCGGGGAGGTGGCGTCCTCGAAGTCGGCCATCCACACCCGGGCGCCGGAGTTGAGGGCGCCCACGGCCGTCCTGGGAGTGGGCGGGCCGGTGATCTCCACGCGGCGGTCGGTCAGGTCCGGGGCCGGTGGGGCGGTCCGCCAGTGGGGGTCCTCGCGGACGCCCGAGGTGGCACGGGGGAAGTCCAGCCGGGAACCCGAGGCCAGCCGGTCCGCCCGGTGCCGGCGCGCGGTCAGCAACTCGCGGCGGCGGCCGGCGAAGGCCGCGTGGAGCCGGGCCAGGAAGTCGAGGGCCTCGGGGGTCAGGACCTCGTCGTGGCGGTCGCCGGGCGGACCGAGGACTTTGATCCGGTGGGGTGGTGCGTGGGTGGGCATGGTGTGCTCTCCGAAGGCGGTGGTGCTGGTGGGCCCTGGTCCCCGTAGGGGCCGGTCCGGGCGGGGCGCCGGGGCGCCCCGCCCGGACCGGCGGCCGTCAGCCCTGCTCGGCCGGGAGTTCCGCGCGGACCTCGCGGGCGGCGGCGACCAGGTGCTCCAAGGAGGCGCGGGTCTCGGGCCAACCGCGGGTCTTCAGGCCGCAGTCGGGGTTGACCCACAGCCGCTCGGCGGGGATGGCCGCCAGGCCCTTGCGCAGCAGGCCGGCGGCCTCGGCGGTGCTCGGCACGCGCGGGGAGTGGATGTCCCAGACGCCCGGACCGGCCTCGCGCGGGTAGCCGTGCCCGGCCAGCTCACCGGCGACCTGCATGTGGGAGCGGGCGGCCTCGAGGCTGATGACGTCGGCGTCGAGGTCGTCGATCGCCTGGACGATGTCCCCGAACTCGGCGTAGCACATGTGCGTGTGGACCTGGGTGTCCGGCCGGACCCCGCTGGTCGTCAGCCGGAAGGACTCGGTGGCCCACGCCAGGTACTCGGCGTGGTCGGCGGCGCGCAGCGGCAGGGTCTCGCGCAGCGCCGGCTCGTCGACCTGGATGACCGAAGTGCCCGCGGCCTCCAGGTCGTTGACCTCGTCCCGCAGGGCGAGCGCGACCTGCCGGGCGGTCTCGCCCAGCGGCTGGTCGTCGCGGACGAAGGACCAGGCGAGCATGGTGACCGGGCCGGTCAGCATCCCCTTCACCGGCTTGGCGGTGAGCGACTGGGCGTACGAGGTCCAGCGCACGGTCATCGGCTCGGGGCGGGAGATGTCCCCGGCCAGCACCGGCGGGCGCACGTAGCGGGTGCCGTACGACTGCACCCAGCCGTGCTGCGTGGCGAGGTAGCCGGTCAGCTGCTCGGCGAAGTACTGGACCATGTCGTTGCGTTCGGGCTCGCCGTGTACCAGGACGTCCAGGCCGGTCTTCTCCTGGAAGGAGATGACCTCCTCGATCTCGCCCTTGATCCGCGCCTCGTACCCGGCGGTGTCGATCCGCCCGGCCCGCAGGTCCGCACGGGCCACGCGCAGTTCGTCGGTCTGCGGGAAGGAGCCGATGGTGGTGGTGGGCAGCGCCGGCAGCCCGAGGTGGGCGCGCTGGGCTGCGGTGCGCTCGGCGTAGGGCTGGGCGCGGCGGCCGTCGGCGTCGGTGATCGCCGCCGTGCGGGCGCGTACCGCGGGGTCATGGGTGAGGGCGGAGCCGGCCCGGGAGGCGAGGTCGGCGCGGTTGGCGGCCAGTTCGGCGGCGATGGTGTCCGTGCCCTGGGCCAGGCCGCGGGCCAGGACGGCGATCTCGGTGGTCTTCTGGCGGGCGAAGGCGAGCCAGCGCCGGACCTGGGTGTCGAGGTCGCGCTCGGCCGAGGCGTCCAGCGGGACGTGCAGCAGGGAGCAGGAGGCGGCGACGTCCACCCGGTCCGCCAGGCCCAGGAGGGTGCCCAGGGTGGCGAGGGACTTCTGGTAGTCGTTGATCCAGATGTTGCGGCCGTTGACCACGCCCGCCACGAGCCGCTTGCCGGGCAGGCCGCCCACGGCCGCGAGGTCCGCGAGGTTGCCCGCGCCGCCCTCGGTGAAGTCCAGGGCCAGGCCCTCCACGGGAGAGGCCGCGAGGACCTGGAGGGCTTCCCCGAGCCGGCCGAAGTACGAGGCGACCAGCAGCTTGGAGCGGTCGGTGAGGGCGCCGAGGTCGCGGTAGGCGCGGGCCGCGGCGTTCAGTTCGGCGGGCGTACGGTCCTGCACCAGCGCCGGCTCGTCCAGCTGCACCCACTCGGCGCCGGCGGCGCGCAGGGCGGCCAGGACCTGCGCGTAGACGGGCAGCAGCCGGTCCAGCAGCGTCAGGGGCTCGAAGTCCGCGGCCACGCCCGGGGCCGGCTTGGCCAGCAGCAGGTAGGTGATCGGGCCGACCAGCACCGGGCGGGCGGCGTGGCCGAGCGCGAGGGCTTCGGTGAGCTCGGCGACCTGCTTGGCCGCGTCGGCGGTGAAGACGGTGTCGGGGCCCAGTTCGGGGACCAGGTAGTGGTAGTTGGTGTCGAACCACTTGGTCATCTCCAGGGGCGCCACGTCCTGCGTACCGCGCGCCATGGCGAAGTAGCCGTCCAGGGCGTCGGCGGCGACCGCCTCGCGGTGCCGGGCGGGGACAGCGCCGACCATGACACTGGTGTCCAGGACGTGGTCGTAGTACGAGAAATCACCGGTGGGCACTTCGTGGATGCCGGCCTCGGTGAGCTGCCGCCAGTTCGAACGGCGCAGGTCGGCGGCGGTCTCCCGGAGGGCGTCGGCACTGACGCGGCCCTTCCAGTAGCCCTCGACGGCCTTCTTCAGTTCGCGGTTGTGCCCCTGTCGGGGGTAGCCGTACACGGTGGCTCGTGCTGCCGCGGCTGCGGGCTTCGCTGTCACGGAACTCTCCTTCGCGAGATGTCTCCAGGAACATCCCGGCGACGGGACGCGGACGCGAAGGGAACGACGGAACGGGCGGCCCACGCCGCGGGACGGATGCCCGGGGTGCCGCTCGCTGTGTACGCCGACCCGCCCACGAGGTCACCGGGATATCCGCACACGGAACCGTCCGGGTGCGGGCAACGGGCAGGTCTTCGGACTCGCGGGCACGCCTGCCGGTCTCCCGGCGGGCACCTACTGGCCGTCGCTTCCCAGGACCGTTTCTCCGGTCCCAGTGCGTATGACGGCGGTCGTTCCCGCTCACCGCTGCGGGGCAGTCCCGGATTCCCACCGGGTTCCCTCTTACGACACCCCGCCTGGCGGACGGGGTGAACCAGCTGCCCGGCCAGCCTAGGGTCCCTGATCGCGTGGCGGCGAATCCCGTCCGGCATGCGGACACCGGTACGAGGTGTCCGGGGTGGTCCCGAACAGTACTCCCTTCCAGGGGCGTTGGCCCCGACCGCCCCGACGGCCCGGAGACGACCGCGGCCCCGCCACCCCTCCGAGGAGGGGCGGCGGGGCCGGCAGGGACCGCTGTGCGGGTCAGACCAGCGACGACACCGGCTGGGCGGCCGGGGCCTGGGTGCCGGCCGGGTCGGTGCGGTGGGCCAGGAGCCGCTGGGCGAGGACGCCGAAGACGACTCCGAAGACGGCCCACATGACGACCTGGACCGAGACCGAGGCCACCCGGAAGTCCCACAGCACGGCCGCGGGGAACTCCGGCTTGACGGCGTCGGTGTTGTCCGGGAGCACCAGGAACGCGAGCCCGGTGGCGACGACGAAGCCGGCGAGGGCGGTCAGCGTGGCGTTCCAGTTGCCCAGACGCGGTGCCAGCCGGCGCCCGAGGATGATCGCGCCGACCCCGAGCAGCACGCTGAGCAGGATCATCAGGAAGAACAGCGTGGTGCGCTGCCCGATGGTGTCGGGGTTGCCGACCGCCGGCGGGGTGGCCGGGTACTTCAGGAACGGCACGAAGTAGACCAGGGTGAAGGCACCGCCGGCGGTGAGCGCCGCGGTCGCCCGCGGGCTGAACCCGCCGGCCCGGCCGAGGACGAACGAGAACGCGAGGGCGGCGATGCCACCCAGCGCGACCCCGTAGACCAGGACACCGGTGGCGAGGCCGACGGTCGACTGCACGGGGCGGCTGACCAGCTCTTCCTCTTCCTCGGCGGCGGGCGCGGCGGCCGCGCCGTGACCGGCGTGGTCGTGCGCGTGGCCGGCCGCCGGGGCGGCTTCCTTGGCGGCCGAGGCCTCTTCGACGGCGATGGAGCTCCGGACCGGGGGCTCACCGACGGCGTAGGCGACGACGAAGGCGAACAGCCCGGCGATCAGGCCCGCGAGCATGCCGCGGACGAGAAGACCTCTGACAGTGGAGGCGTACATGGTGCGTGTGCCTCTCAGTGGCAGGGGAAGCCGAGCAGGTGGCGGCCGTCGTGCACCCACTCGTGCACGCCCGCGCCGGAGAACACGGAGGTGGCGCCCTGCTCGGCGCCGACGAAGTACAGGGCCACCAGCATCAGCAGACCGCCGAAGAGGGCCCAGGGCAGGACGGCCTTGACGGGCAGCGGAGCCGACGGGGAGACGGCGGGGGTGGGTATGGCAGCGGAAGCGACGGCCTCGGCCATGGTGGAACCTCCTCGGGGAACAACGCGTCCCATGTGGTGGTGCAGGACGACGGTCCTCGGGTCTGACTCGCCACGGCGCTCCCGGGGGAGCACCGCAGCACACAGTGGCGCGACCATGCCGGATTCACACCGGGCTTCCGTCTCGCCGTCGTCGCTATGTGCAGATGTCGGCGTGACGTTACAGCCCGGAACTGCGCAGGTCCAAGTGGATGAGTCCCTGATCACAGCCGGTGGCCCGCGCTGCGGGACACGACGGCGGCCGGCGGGCCGCGGTCCGGGCGCCCGGCGTCCCCGGGGGAGGTCCCCGGGGACGCCGGGCGGGGCTCAGCCGTGGGTGAAGTGCGGCGGGCGCTTGTCCACGAAGGCGGCCATGCCCTCCTTCTGGTCGGCGGTCGCGAACACGGCGTGGAACAGGCGGCGTTCGAAGCGGACGCCCTCGGCGAGGGTGGTCTCGAAGGCGCGGTTGACGACCTCCTTGGCCATCATCGCGACCGGCTTGGACATCTCGGCGACGGTCGTGGCGACGGCCAGTGCCTCGGCGAGCAGTTCGTCGGCGGGGACGATCCGGGAGACCAGTCCGGCGCGTTCGGCCTCGGCGGCGTCCATGGTGCGGCCGGTCAGGCACAGCTCCATCGCCTTGGCCTTGCCGACGGCGCGGGTCAGGCGCTGCGAGCCGCCGATGCCGGGGATGACCCCGAGCTTGATCTCGGGCTGGCCGAACTTCGCGGTGTCGGCGGCGAGCAGGATGTCGCAGAGCATGGCGAGCTCGCAGCCGCCGCCCAGGGCGTAGCCGGAGACCGCGGCCAGGGTGGGGGTGCGGACCTCGCCGAGCCGGTCCCAGGCGGTGAACCAGTCGGAGAGGTACATGTCCATGTAGCCCTGCGGACGCATCTCCTTGATGTCGGCGCCGGCGGCGAAGGCCTTCGCGGAGCCGGTGAGGACGATGCAGCCGACGTCCGGGTCCCGGTCCAGCTCCTCGGTGGCGGCCACCACCTCGGTCATGACCTGGAGGTTCAGGGCGTTGAGGGCTTCGGGCCGGTTGAGGGTGAGGAGGGCCACCCGGCCCTTGCGCTCGACCAGGATGGTCTCGTACGCGCTCATGCGGCGGGTCCGTTCTGGGGTCGGAGGGTGCGGACGATGGCGGAGAAGTCGAGGCCGGCGCCCTCGCCCTCGGCGAAGGCGGCGTACATCTCGGCGGCCTTGAGGCCCAGCGGCGCCTCGACGCCGCCGGCGCGCAGGGCGTTGGCGGCGAGGCCGAGGTCCTTGGCCATCAGCGGGGCGGCGAAGCCCGGCCGGTAGTCCCGGTTGGCGGGACTGGCCGGGACGGGCCCGGGGACGGGGCAGTTGACGGTGAGGGCCCAGCACTGGCCGGAGGCGGTGGAGGCGACGTCGTAGAGGGCCTGGTGGTCGAGCCCCAGGCTCTCGGCGAGGACGAAGGCCTCGCTGACCCCGATCATGGACACGGCGAGGATCATGTTGTTGCAGATCTTCGCGGCCTGCCCGGCGCCGGGGCCGCCGCAGTGCACGGCCTTCCTGCCCATGGCGCCGAGCAGTGGCGCGGCCGCGGCGAACTCCGCGGCCGCACCGCCCGCCATGAAGGTGAGGGTGGCCGCCGCCGCGCCCACCACCCCGCCGGACACGGGGGCGTCCAGGGCACGGTGACCGGCGGCCACCACGGCCTCGTGCGCGGCGCGGGCGTCGGCGACGTCGATGGTGGAGCAGTCGACGAACAGGGTGCCCGGCCGGGCGGCGGCCAGCAGGCCCTGCACGCCGTAGAGCGCCAGCACGTGGCGGCCGGCCGGCAGCATGGTGATCACCACGTCGGCCGCCGCGGCGGCCCGGGCAGCGGAGCCGGCCGGCTCGACCCCGGCCGCGGCGGCGCCGGCCAGCAGCTCGGGGACGAGGT